>QHUF01000359.1 GCA_003221075.1 Gemmatimonadota bacterium | reverse complement strand
ACGCTGCTGCTGTTCGACGAGAACCTCACACCGGTACAGGGCTCAAAGCTCGAGACGCATATCGGCGTGCGGGTGATGGACCGCACCGAGGTCATTCTCGACATCTTTGCGACACGCGCGCGGAGCAGCGAGGCCAAGCTCCAGGTGGAGCTGGCGCAGCTCGAGTATCTGCTGCCGCGCCTGACGCGCATGTGGACCCACCTGTCGCGCATCCGCGGCGGTATCGGGCTCCGGGGACCGGGTGAAACACAGCTCGAGACGGACCGCCGCCGGATTCGCACCAAGATCTCTGTGGTCAAGAAGCGTCTTGCAGACGTCGCCGAACACCGCGCCAATCAACGACAGGGGCGCCGCGATCTCCCTACAGCGGCGCTCGTCGGCTACACGAACGCCGGGAAGTCGAGCCTGCTCAAAGCGCTGTCGGGACAGGACGTCTTCATCGAGGATCGCTTGTTCGCTACGGTCGATACGTTGGCCAGAGAGGTCGATGTCGGCGAAGGCTACCGCTACCGGCTCACAGACACAGTCGGGTTTATTCGAAAGCTCCCTCACCATCTAGTGGCGTCATTCAGGGCAACTCTGGAAGAAGCCGAAGACGCTGATCTGTTATTGCACGTGATTGACGCTTCTCACCCTGGCTGGGAGGATCAGCTCGACGTGGTCGAGACAGAAACGACAAGCATCTCTCCCAAACGGGTGATTCACGTCTTCAACAAGGCCGATTTGCTTCCCGATCCTGCCGCCTTCCACGAAATGGTACGAGAGCGGTACCCGCACGCGATCCTGACGTCCGCAAATCCGCAATCCGCAATCCGCAATCCGCAATTAGGTGTCGAAGCTCTCCGCTTTGCCCTCCGCACCTCGGCGCAGGCTTTGCGCCCCATCGCGGAGATTCGAGTGCCGGTGACTGATGGCAAGTTACTGGCCACGGAGGTGGTGCTGGGATGAAACGATACGAATGTTTGGTGCTACCGTTGGTTCTCTTGCTCACGGCGTGCCCCGGTTTCCTCAACGTCACGAATCCGCCGCCACCGGGCTCGCCAACCCTTGCGCTCGTCGGCAACTTCACGAGTCCCGTCTACCTCACCGCGGCGCCCGCCGACACGGCGCGGTTGTTTGTGGTGGAGCAGGGCGGACGCGTGCGCGTGCTGCACCACGACACGATCCAGTCGCGCCCCTTCCTCGACATTCGGGGCCAGATCGCGGCGGGTGGGGAGCGGGGGCTCTTGAGCCTCGCCTTCGATCCGCTGTATGCGACGAACGGCCGTTTCTTCGTCTACTTCACCAATTCCAACGGCGACCTCCGCATCGTGCGCTACAACGTCTCGAGCGATCCCGACAGCGCCGACGAGGCGACGGCCGATACGATTCTCAGAGTGCCGCATCCTCAGAACACCAATCACAACGGCGGCCAACTGCAATTTGGGCCGGACAGCATGTTATGGGCGGGGACTGGGGACGGGGGAGGCGCCGGTGATACCGCCGGCAACGGCCAAAACAAGCACGCGCTGCTCGGCAAATTGCTCAGGCTCAAGGTCAGCGGCGCCAGCGGCTACACCATTCCCGCCGACAATCCGTTCGCGACCGACACGAGCGCCGCGCCCGAGGTATGGTCGTACGGCCTGCGCAATCCGTGGCGCTTCTCATTCGATCGCCAGACCGGGGACCTGTACATCGGGGACGTGGGGCAGGACCGCTACGAGGAGGTCGACGTCTCGTCCACGGCAGCGCAGCGGGGCCGCGGCGTCAACTTCGGCTGGAATATTATGGAAGGGATGCACTGTTACCCGAACGATCCGTGCACAACCGTCGGCCAGCTGCCGGTGGTCGAGTATCCGCACTTCGGCGGGACCTGTTCGATCACGGGTGGCTATGTCTACCGCGGGAGCGCGCTACCCGCGTTGGTCGGCAATTACTTCTATGCCGACTTCTGCGACGGATCGGTCCACAGCATCAGGTATCCCGGTTCAACGAATCCGGGCAATTGGAGCTCGTTACTCTCGCCGGGCCCGAACATCAGCTCGTTTGGGCAGGACGCGCGCGGAGAGCTCTACGTCCTACAGCTGGATGGGCCTGTCTGGAAGGTTATTCCGAGACCCTAAGAACCACCCCACGGCCATCCCTCCGAGCGCTCCAATCCACTCATGAATCGGCGTCGGTTTGAGTCCCGTCAAAAGGGGGACCATCAGCAATCCTGCGATGACAAGCCCCATTGCCAGCAGTCCACCGACGCCCTTTGCCGCCGCTTCATCACGCCGCCCATCGCCGCCGTCGTTATTCGCCGCCGCCTCATCACGCCGCCCCCGCGCCGCCCAGAATCCCACGCCGATTACGCACCCCACGATCCAGAGCGTATTGATCAGGCCGAGCATCCATGGCGGCCGCCCCTCGGGATAGTAGATCAGCTTCCAGCCGTCGCCGATCGTGTAGCCCATGTGGCAGCGTTCGGTCGCATTCACCCGCAGGCAAAAGCCCGGGTCGTCGCGGGTGGAGGCGGTGAACGTAGCGGTGAACGTGTCGCCCGGTGCGACCGGTTTCATTCCGTTGCGCAGGCGCAGGTCGGGTTGCTCGAGGGTCCAATGCACCGCCGGCATGTCGTAGCGCAGCGTGAGGTCGGGGCCGTCGGCGGAGAGCAGCAGCACCCGCTGGTCATCGAGACTGAGCACCACAATCAGCGGCGATGTGCGGTCGGGAGGATACGGGGCGGCGACGGCGCGGACCTCGAGCGTGCGCTCCCCGGTCGTGACTTTGAGGACCTCGCCCTTGTAGTGGCGGAATTTTGGGGAGTTGGGCGTCGGAACGATGCGGTAGGGGCGGGGAGGAAATGTCTGCTGCAACATCGCGCCGGTGCCGTACCACACGAGCACCGCGACGAGCGCGGCGAGGCGGGCCTGCCAGGCGCTGCGGCGCGGCGGGGCCCACAGCCAGATCGGTGCGGCGACGACGAGGAGGACGCCGAGGGCGGTGCTGATGGTATTGGAGACGATGTCGCCGACGCTCGGGTCGCGGCCCGGGATGTACTGCTGCAGGAATTCGACTGTGAACGACAGCAGCCCGCCGATCGCGACGACGCGACCCGGCAGGACGCGGGCGAGGGTGAGCGAGACGCCGAGCGGGATGAAGAGAATGAGGTTTTGGATCAGCTCGGCGAGGGCGGCGTCGCCGGAGGTGAGGCTGTAGGACCAGCCGTGGGTCAGGTCGTTGTCGCCGTGGCGCAGGGTAAAGAAGAGGATGGCGGCTGTGGAGAGGACGGCGAGGATGACGGGGACGCGTTTTTTCACGCTGGGAAGTTAATGAGGCAGGGTTTGAGTAGGGGTCCAGATGGTTGGGGTAGAGCAGATGGTTGGGGGAGCGGTGCAGCATGGTTTTGGGTAGGGGCGCAGCATGCTGCGCCCCTACTACACGCTATCGGCGCAGCAGCAGTGCGACGACGGCGATCGCCGTGCCAATAATTCCTCCGGCGGTCGGTAGCCAGAACGTGAACATCCATTTCAAGGTCGTATTTTGGGCTCGCGTGATCTCGATTGAGAGATCCCGTCGCAACTCGGCGAGGCGTTGTTCGAGTTTGGCGTCGAGTTGCGTCCAGTGGCCGCCCCACTTGGTGTCGAGCTCAGCGAGTCGTTGTTCGAGCTTCGCGTCAAAACGCGAGAAGTTCAATTCGTTCAGCTCGCGCAGATCACCACGGTAGGTCGCGTCCACGCTATTGAACCAATCCACGAGCTCGTTCGTGACATCCTCTCCGAACGTCTCGTAGAACTTGCGGGATAGTCGGGCGGTGACGGGCACGGTGAACTGTGGTCTGGCTGGGAGGTGAGCATGTCATCGGAAACGCGCAAATTGGATCGAAAGGGCACATGGGGCACGCTACGCTCGGCTCGGCGGCCGAGTCAATGGCCCAACATCCGCCCGTCGTTTAACCGTGTCCTGAAGGACCGGCTCGGCGAATACATGCGGGCTGAAAGCGCGTCGAGCTCA
>QHUF01000358.1 GCA_003221075.1 Gemmatimonadota bacterium | reverse complement strand
CAATGCGAGGATCACCGGCCGCCTCCCATCCACTTCACGACGTCCGTCGCCAACGCATCCACGTCCCGGAGGCTTACGGTCTCGACGGTGGTGTCGGGAAACCTCGCCGGCACACTAAGCTGTCGAGTCTCGGTGAACGGTCCTTGCAGATTGACGATGGTCTTGAGTCCCGCCGTGTCAGCATACAGGCTCTGCACCGTGAACGCCACGACGACCGTGCCGCTGACGCGCGGGCGCGAGAGCGCGGCGGAGGCGAGCGCGGCGCAGGCGGCACGCCGGCCCGCGTTCGGAGCGGCGAGCAATGCGGCGCGATCGCCGTAGCGATGCGGCCGCTTGGTGATGGACAGCGGGGTGAGGACGGAGATGCCCAGCGCGAGCACCTCCTCGCGCGAGGCGGCGCCGACGTCCACGTACGCATTGTCGACCGTGAACGGAGGCTCGTCGCGGGTGGGCCGGCCCCGCGTCAGGTGCGTCGAGCGCACGGCGACGACGCCGGGCACCGCGCCGCGGCGGCCGAACAGCGTGACGCGGTGGCCTTCGATCTGCTGATCGAACAGCGGATACAGCCGAGCGCCGCCCCCGACGCGACGCAGCAGGATGTAGCCGTCGTCGGTGATGTTGCCGACCGCGTAGCCGATTTCGTCGAGGGCGCAGTAGACCAGTCGCCTGGGCGAACCTCGGCCCAAGACAAGCGTCACGTTGCCGATCCGGTCCCGTGAGCTGCCTGGCAGAAGGGCGAGCAGGCTGTCCGTCATCGACTGCTCGTAACCAGTCACGGCTGTCATTCCGGCAAAGCGGACGCTGAGACTCTCGGGGTTTTGGACCGCGAGTACGAGCAACAACAGATTCACGCAATCCTCCGGGCAAGTTCTAAGACCACTCTCGGCAGCAACCGATGTTCCGCTTCCAGGACGCGTGCCGCAAGTGTGTCGGGAGTGTCTCCTGGTTCGATCCGCACTTTCTCTTGCGCGATGATCGCGCCGCGATCGAATTCTTCTTCCACGAAATGCACCGTCGCGCCCGATTCTTTGGCACCACTCGCGAGCACCGCCTCATGCACCCGGCGCCCGTACATTCCCGCGCCCCCGAAGGCGGGCAGGAGCGCGGGGTGGATGTTGATGATCCGGCCGCGAAAGCGCGCGACGACCGAAGCGTGGACGAGTTTGAGGTAGCCCGCCAGCACCACCAATTGCGCGCCGGCCAGGGCGGACAGCACCTCGGCGGGGTCGCCGGCGTCGCGCAGCACCGTGGTGGGCACGCCGGCCCGGCGCGCCCGCTGCAGCGCGCCGGCGTCGGGACGGCTGGAGATCACGCGTGCAATGCGGGCGATGGGAGAATCGTGCAAGGCGTCGAGGAGGGCCTGCAGGTTCGTGCCGCCGCCCGACACCAGCACGGCGACACGAACCCGTTCCAACCGTTCGGTCACTGATTACGACGGCACGCCGCTACTGACTTGGGCTTGGATCCGCTCGTGACGCTCAGGGTGAACGCGCCGGTCACGTAGTGCTCGCCCCCCGCTGTGTTCACGACGATCTCGTACTCGCCGGCCTGCGGGAACGTCGCCGTGAGCCGGGCGTGGCAGTTGCCGCCCGAATCGTCATCCTGGAAGTCGCGGCCGGAGCTGATGCCGGGGCCGCGCAAGAACAGGTACGAGTCGAACGTGTCCGACTCGAGATCGATCGTGATCGTCTGGCCCGCGCGACCCTGAATCGTCCACGCCTGGGCGTAGGTTGTGTCGCTGTCCAGCACGATGTCGTTGCGGGTGAGGCGGCCCTGCTGCGTCTGGCCCACGTCGATGGAAGGTGTCGCGCTGCCCGAGGTGCCGCTGGCGTCATCGGCGCTCTGGCAATCGGCGGTGGCGGCGCTGCCGTCCTGCACCGGTTTCGTGCCCTCCGTAATCGACAATGAGAAGTGACCCGTCTGCCGCTCGGGCGTGTTCGTCGTGTTCACGAGTACGCGGTAGGGTCCGGGGCTCGGGAATGTGCGCGACACCCGCGAGTAGCAGCCGGGCCCGCCGTCGTCATTGATGATCGAGGAGCTGAGGTCCGGGCCGCGCACGATCAGCACCGGATCGAACTCGTCCGACGACAGATCGATCGTGACCGAGCGTCCCGCGGGGGCCGTGAACTGGTAGTACTTGAAGTAGCTGTTGTCGGGGTACAACGAGTCGCTGCTCGTCAGCGTGCCGTTGATCGTCTCGCCCACGCGGATCGTCGTCGCGGGCGACCGCGATCCCGCCGAGCAGTCGTTCTCGCTGCGGTCCTGCACGTGCTGGCTGCCCTCGCTGATCGCGAGCGTGAAGCGCCCCGTCTGCCGGTGCGGCGCGGCGGTGGTGTTCACGAGAATGCGATAGGGGCCTCGCGCCAAAAACGCCTGCGACACGCGCGCGGCGCAGCCCGGACCACCGTCGTCGTTGACAAGCGACTGCGCCAGGCCTTCGCCGCGCACGATCAGCACCGGATCGAAATCGCTCGAGGAGAGATCGATCGTAATCTCGCGTCCGGGCGTGGTCGTGAACTGATACATCTTGTAGTACGTCGTATCGGGATAGAGCGAATCCGTTCCAGACAGGCTCGCCGTGAGCGTCTGTCCGACGCTGATCTGCGGCAGGCTCACCGGACTGCCCAGCGACGCTCGCGCCGAGCCGCTGCCCGTATTGACGATGTTCTTCGGTGTGAGCAGCGCCTGACCCTCGGCCACCGCGACCTGATCGTTGTTGAGGTTTCGGATCGCGTCCGTGGCGGTCGCGAAATTCAGCGACTGGCCGGCTTCGATCGTGCTGCGAACGATGCCGATC
>QHUF01000357.1 GCA_003221075.1 Gemmatimonadota bacterium | reverse complement strand
GACGGCCGCGTACTGCGTATTCCTTTGCCGAGGGGGGCGGAGACTAATGCGTTCACCGTGCTGATTGATTATCACGGTACGCCGCAGGACGGGCTCATCATCGGACTCAGCGCGCGCGGGCGGCGCGTCGCGTTCGTCGATAATTGGCCGGAGCGAGCACGCTTCTGGCTTCCCACCGTTGATCATCCGAGCGACAAGGCGATGACGCGATTCGCGATCCAGGCCCCAGCGGGGTGGCGCGTGGTTGCGAACGGGAGGTTGAACCAGACCGAACACGGTCGTGAGTGGGACGAGTCACATCCGATTCCGGTGTACACGATGGTCTTCGGCGCGGGCGAGTTCACGGTATCGCACCACCATCCGGTGATAAACGGCCGCGATACGATTCCGATTGAAGTCTGGACCTATCCGGAGGACTCAGCGTTCGCCGATGCGGTCCCGTTCCGGCGCGCGACCGAGATCGTCGAAGTCATGCAGCGCCTGATTGGGCCTTTCCCCTACGAGAAGCTCGCGCACGTGCAGTCGTCCACGAAATTCGGCGGCATGGAGAACTCGAGCGCGATCTTCTACGCGGAGAAACCGTACGTCGAGCGCAAGATGGGCGAGGGGGTCGTGCGGCATGAGACCGCGCATCAATGGTTCGGCGACGCGGTCACGGAACGCGACTGGCCCGATATCTGGCTCTCGGAGGGCTTTGCGACCTACTTCGATGGCGTAATCGGCGCCGCGTTGGACGGTGACACGGTTCTTGTAAACAGCATGCGTGCGAATGCCGAGTCGTACTTCAAATCCGACGTTACCGACCGGCCGATCGTGGATTCAGGATATGCCGCCGACCCCATCAAGCTCCTCAACGCGAACAGCTATCCCAAGGGCGCGTGGGTGCTCCACATGCTCCGCGGCACCATCGGCGATTCGGCATTCTTTCGCGGGCTCCGCACCTACTACCGCACGTACCGCGACTCGAACGCAACGAGTGCAGACCTCCAGCGCGTAATGGAGAAGGAAGCCAGAACGAATCTCGGCTGGTTCTTCCACCAATGGCTGTACCAACCGGGGTACCCACAGCTCGACGTGAGCTGGCAGTATGACGCAGGAGCCCGAAAGGTCATGGTGGGTATCATCCAACGCCAAAAGCCCGAGTGGGGGCTGTTCCGGTTGCCCGTCGTGACGCTCGAATTCCGCGCCAACAATGGCGCTGTCATGCGGCGCGACGTGGCTGTGAGTAGTGAAAGCCGCGAGACGTCCGTCCGCATCGACGTGCCCTTCGCGCCCGCCGAGGTCCGTGTGGACTCGGACGGAAAGCTGCTGCTCAAAGTCACTGCCATCAGTCGGAGGTAGCGAATGTACCAGCGTGCTTTGTTAGTCGCCCTCGTCGCCGTCGCCTGCAAGGGAACTCCCGCGGCGGGCCAGGGGGGCGGGCAGATGCGGAGCGACGACGCGCTCCGTCTTCCCCCTGGGTTCAAAATCGCGGTGTTCGCGGAGAATCTCCAAGGCGTCCGCTTCATGACGCTCGGCCCTGGTAACGCGATCTACGCCTCTCAGCCGGGCCCCGGCCTGATCGTCAAGCTGACCGACGCGAATCATGACGGCGTCGCCGACAGCGTGGTGACGACGATCGCAAGCGGGTTGAAGGGACCCTTTGGCATCGCCTTTCGCGGCGATACGATGTACGTAGGCGCAGAGAGCGAGCTCATCCGCTTCGATCCGGGCGCCCACGATCCGGTGAAACTGATGGGGCTGCCCGGTGGCGGTCACTCGACTCGCACGATCGTGTTCGGACCCGATGGCAAGCTGTACGTGGCAGTCGGCTCCTCGTGCAATCTCTGCGACGAGCGCGACTCGATGCGCGCCGCCGTGACGCAGCTCAACCCGAATGGATCGGGCGGCCACGTCTTCGCGAAGGGGTTGCGCAACACGGTCGGCATCGCGTTCAATCCGAAAACGGGCGAGCTTTGGGGCGGGAATAACGACCGCGACAACCTGGGCGATGACCTTCCGCCGGAGCACATCAACATCATCAAGGACGGCCGCAACTACGGCTGGCCCCAATGCTACCTCCCCGGCAAGCCCAATCCCGAGTACGGATCGGCTGACTGCTCGAACGTCGAGCCCCCGGCGATCACGGTCCAGGCGCATTCGGCGCCGCTCGGGCTCGCGTTCTACACGGGCTCACAGTTCCCGCGCGAATATCGCGGCGACGCGTTCGTCACTCTCCACGGCTCGTGGAATCGCTCCGTCCCGACGGGGGCCAAGGTCGTGCGCGTCGAGGTCGATAGCGGCGGGCATCGCGCGGTGGGCGTGGAAGATTTCATCGTCGGGTGGCAGCGCCCGGACGGCAAGCGCTGGGGCCGGCCGGTCGGCCTGCTGGTGCTTCCCGACGGATCCCTGCTGGTCAGTGACGACATGGGCGGAAAAATCTGGAGGGTGAGCTATGCGCGGTAAGAACGATGGGCGGATGGGCGGATGGGCGGTGGGACTGTTTGGCGTAGCGCTGCTGGGTGCGGTGGCTTTCCTGCCCATCGGCCCATCAGCCCATCGGCCCACCGACATCCACTCCGAGTACGTCAAATATCTGAGTGGCAAGGATACCGTGACGGCCTACATCGCCTACCCGGAGCGCCCGCAGCCTGCTCCTGCCGTCATCGTCATCCACGAGATCTTCGGCATGTCGGATTTCATCCGGCAGACCACCGAGCAGCTGGCGAAAGACGGTTTCGTCGCCATCGCGCCCGACCTGTTGTCGCGGCGGGGCGGTACTCCCGCGACACCCGATTCGGCGCGCAAGCTCATCGCAACACTGAACCCCGATACCGTGA
>QHUF01000356.1 GCA_003221075.1 Gemmatimonadota bacterium | reverse complement strand
CTCAGGAGCGGAGCCTATTCAGGAATGACAGCAACCCCCACGCGAGGATGGTCACCGTCATCCAGACGCTCACAACGACGCTCGCTGCAGTTACGGGCTTGAGCTTTTTGCCGTCGGCGATACCAGCCGCCATGATGGCGCACCATGCAAGCTCAAAGGGATTCACAAAACTGAGCAGACCGTAGAGCGGGGCGCGAAAGTCTTCAAGATCCATGGTCACACTGGCCAGGGACGCCGGAACGACACTCAAACGGGCCAGCGAAAGGGTGGCCGGGTCGAGCGCCGCGAGAAAGGCCTCGCGCACGGCGGTACCGGCCAGCAACGCCAGAGCGGCCCACAGCGCGAGGCGAAACAGCCGCCCGATCGGGACCTCGATGAGCAGGAGCAGCAGCGCGAGCTGGAGGGCCAGCGCCATGAATCCCACGCGCACCACTACGACGAGAGGAGTGAGGACGTAGCCCCAGATTCGCAGCCTTCGTGCGAAATCGAAGTACTCATCCACCCGTGATGCTTCCAACCGGTCGCTCAACAGTCGCTGATACGTTTCTCGAGTCAGTACGTATTCATTGGAGAACCAGAGCACAATGAGGTTGAGCGCGATCACCAACGCCAACAGCTGCCAGGAGCGCAGCGCGGGTCGCGGTGGGGCGAACATCATGGCCGAGGTCGTCATGGAAGATGCGCGGCCTCCAGGAGAAGACCTTCACTGAGTCGCCAAAGACTTCCATAGCGACTGGCGCGTTCGCGCAATTCATCCGGCACGCCACTCTCGACGATCCGGCCACCCTCCAGCAGATATACCCACTCCGTCCGATTGAGCATCCGAAAGTTGTGCGAGATCAGTAGGACGGCGTGGCGATCGGCGTACTGGCGCAAGGTCTGCAGCATCAATTCCGCGATCCGCACATCGATTGCACTGAGGCCTTCATCTACGATGAGGACCGCAGGCTCGTCTATCAGCGCGCGCATGATACCGACCACTTGACGCTCGCCCGCCGACAGTCGCCGTCCTTCCTCGCCGACTGGCGTGAGCAGCCCAGCCTCAAACCGGCCCAGGAACGGGAGAAGCCCAAGCGCCGCGAGGCGCCGTTCCAAAATCTCGAGATCCGGAGCGGCTCGGCCTAACAGCACATTAGCCGCCAGCGTTCCATGGAAGATCTTCACGTTCTCGGGCACGCTGGCGACGTTGCGACGATAATCGCAGAGATCGAAGCTGTCGGCCGGTACGCCGTCGACCAGGACCCTGCCACCTGTGAGCGCGTACTTTCGCTCGAGCACCTTTACCAGCGTACTCTTGCCGGCTCCGCTCTCACCCCACAATCCGGTCATCCGCCCTCGCGGCAGCTCGAGGTCCAAGCCATCGAACAGCACCGGTGCGCGCGGCCAGGCGAGGCGACCGCCCTCTACGGTCACCGCACGAGCGAGGCTGAATGGCCGGCTGCCGTCGCGCCGCTCCGGCTCCACCAGCAACAGATCCAGCAGACGGGTGATGGCGACGTTGGCGCCCTGCAGCGAGAGGTTGGACTCCACCAGCCGGTGTACCGACGGGAGCATCCCCGCGATCAGGGAGTGCGCGGCGAGCATTTGACCCAGCAGCAGCTCCCCGCGAACGACCAGAACGGCGCCCACCATGAGGGAGGCGATCACCAGCACTCCGGCGACCAGCTCGACCTGGAATGAAACGCGCGCCTGCGTGCGACCGAGGATCGCGAACCGCTGCTGAAACTGTGCGGCAAGGGTTGCATTGGCGGAGGCAAACGCGGGGGCGGCATTGAACCCCAGGATTGCATCGATCCCTGCAAGACCGTCGATGTAGGAGGACTCGATGCGCGCGTAGCTCTTCATGACGTCGTGTTGCTGAACTCGTACCCGCCCAACGGCGCGCGCCAGGATGACTACGTACGTCAGGACGACCGCCAGCGCCAACCAGCCGAGCACCGGCGCGAACTCGAATGCAAGGGACAGCGAGCCCACAGCTACCATGCCATCGATCGCCGAAGTCCCGATGATCTGCACCAAGGCGTTTTGAATCTTGACGACGTCGTTGATCCGGGACGTGATGTCCCCCGTCCGACGAGACTCGAAAAATCCGAGCGGCAGACGGAAGATGTGCTGCAGAAAATCCGTGTTCACGCGCAGGCTCACGCGCCTGTTGAGCTCGACGACGAACCGTTGGCGGAGGTACCCCACGAGCGCCTTGAGCAGCAGCAAAATGATCAAGCCCGCGCCGGTGGTGAGGACCTTGGAATGGCTCTTCGCTGGGATTCCCCGGTCGATCAACCATTGCATAAACACTGCCGTAAGCAGTCCCAGCGCAGTGTACAGCCCACCTAGAAACAACGCCTGCGCGAGCCACGCCTGCTCCCGCTTAAAGTGCGTCGCGATCCATCTGAGTGCAGTCGGCGCCGGTCCGCGAGCTAACCGGTCGTTCGGCGTGAGCAGGACGACAGCTCGCGTCTTCCATAGTTCCAAGAATTGGTCCGGGGTGACACGCCTCAGGCCACTCGCCGGGTCGCCGAGGAGCACACGCCGAGCGTCGAGCCGGTAGACCACGACGAAGTGTTGGAGTCCGTCCTCCATGACCAGGTGCGCCAGACACGGCAGAGGCTCCTGCATGAGATTCGCGTAGTCACCGTTCGCCCCCACAGCATCAAAGCCAAGAGCCGTGGCTGCAGAGACGAGATTGAGCATGGTGCTCCCGCGACCATCGGTGCACGCCAGACGGCGGATCTGAGCCAGACTGGCATCGCCTCGCCAGTACCGCAGCACGCTGAGCAGCGCGGCCGGACCGCAGTCGGTCTGATCGTATTGCCGTACCACCGGATAGCGGGAGCGAAAGAACCACCGCATTAGAAGAGGATGAGCCGTTCGCGGCGGAACCGCGCCATCCCGGCCCACACCACGGCGCTCGCAGCGACTAGCAACAGCGCGGCAAGCGCGGGAAGCGCGCGCCATCCCGCACGGGACACCCAACCGCCAATCGCGTCCTTCCAGACGACGGGCAAAAACCGGTACGCCAGGTAAGGGGCGAGGCCTAGCGCCGTCACAGCACCAGGCTCAGTCCGGACCCGAATACAACCCCGAGACCGAGCGCGCCTCTCCATCCGTACAGGACCGCAGAGGTGACCACACCGGCGGCAAGGAAGATCAAGGACGCGCCCCAGGCGTATGCCACCGTCGCCGCGATCTTCCCGATGAAGATTCCTGCATCAGACAGGCAGGTGGCAAGCAGGGTTTCCAATGTCCGCCGTTCCCGTTCCCCAGCGAACGAGTCTCCCGCCGCCGATGCCGCCGTCAGAGCGGCCAGGAAGCCCGACAGGTTCACGGCGCCCCACGAGACACCGAATGGTCCGGCGACAATGACGCCGGCGCTCCAGGCTCCCAGCGCCAGCACGGCGATGCCAAACGCGATCGATCCCCGCTCGTGGCCAGGACCGGCCCGGAGAAGCTCGCGCCATTCCTTCCAGAACACCGGGCCGATGTCGTGAATCACTGGGGGTCCTTCATGAGCTCGATGAACACCTGCTCGAGGCTCGCGCGGTCTTTCTGAAGTTCCTCGATTAGCGCACCGCCCGCCGTCAATCGTGCCACGAGATCGGGCGTCGCCGCGGGATCCACGAGGTCCACGAACAGCTGTCCATCCTTCACCGTCGCGCTCGTCACCGACGGAATTCGGCGAACCATTTCCAGCAGCTCGGGCGTAAACCCTCGGCCGGCCACCCGTATCCCGTGGCCCGGCCGGCGCGCGCGCAGCTCGTCTGGCGTGCCAGACACGATGAGCTTGCCCTGCCGGATGATTCCGACCTGCTGACAGATCCGCTCCGCCTCGGTCAGCATGTGCGTTGTCAGGAAGACCGTGACGCCCTCGCGGCGCACGAGCGCCGCAACGGTCTCGCGCAAGGCCACGGTCGCGAGCGCATCGAGCCCCGCCGTGGGCTCGTCGAGAAACAGCAGCTCGGGCCGATGGAGCATCGCTCGCGCGATCGCGAGCTGCTGCTTCATCCCGCGACTCCAACCCGCGACGCGCTCGCCCCGGCGATCCCACAATCCGACGCCCGATAAGAGCTCATGGATGCGCGCCCGGCGCGCCGCAGCGCTCAAGGCCCATGCGCGGGCATAGAACTCCAAGTTGTCGGCCGCGCTGAGCCGCTCGTACAGGCCTGGATGTTCGAGGAGCGCTCCACAGCGACGGCGCACGGCGTCACCCTCTCGCGTGACGTCGTACCCCAAGACCGTGGCCCGGCCGGCGTCAGGAGCAAGGAGTCCCAGGAGCAAACGGATCATCGTCGTTTTTCCCGCACCGTTCGGCCCCAGGAGACCAAACACAATCCCGGAGGGTACGGCAAGAGACACCTGCTCGAGCGCCCGTACGGACCCGAACGTGCGCGACAAGCCCTCCACATTAATGGCAAGACGAGTGCTGGCCATGCTCAGGTCAGGAGTAAGGAGAATCGGCGCGGGCGTCAAGCTGACCGCCCGCGCCGTCCGACTGCTGAGGCTCACGTTGCCGCGCAAACGGCCGCCGCCGCCTCAACGAGGTACAACGTAGCGATCGGCATGAAGAACCAGGACGCGACTGCCATCCCCACGAGGATGCCGCATTCGGTGCTGAGCTCTCCACCACGGATCGTCCGCATCTCATCTGCCGTCAACCGGCGCATGGGTGTTCCCTCCCGTTGGTTGAACTACAAACTGACGGTGACCGTCACTCACCCCTCCAACACCCAGCCGCACGTCCCGATCGCCAGCAGGTCCGCCGCCGGGTTCAGCCCTCCTTCCGCCAGGGCCAAGATGATGCTCACACCACAGGCGAACCCTCCCCAGAACCCCTCGCCTTCGATCCTCCCCATCTCTGCGTTGCTCAGCCGCCGCATAACGTCCTCCTTTCAAGGCTCCCCGGCCATTTCGACCGCCGTCGGTTATGGGGTGGCGGATGCGCGTGGCCCGGGTCCCGCCACGCGCTGTGTGTAGAATGCCGCCGCGATGCGGTCGAACTTCGTCTCACCGATCACCTTCGCGATCAATTTTCCGCGCGAGTCGAATGCAAACATCGCAGGCGTAAGTCTGGTCCCAAACGCGCGCTCGAACTCAGACGAGGGGACTGACGCCAACGTGGCCCGACCGGGAGCGCCAAGCGCCGGCCACGACTCGGCGAGCTGCGCGTGCGGGAGGGAATCCGCGCCGGTGAGCAGGTAGATCTGGACGCGCGGCAAGAGATCCAGATTGCGGTCCAGCACACCGAACTCGTACTGGCAATGAATGCATTCGCTCCGAAACCATACGATCAGGAGGGGGGTCTGCCCGTTCGCCATCAGGCGATGGGGACCCGCGCCGCCATCGAACATCAGTGGCGGCAGGGCCGCGCCGACAGGCAGCGGGTCCGGCCGCAACGCGACCGCAGCAAACCAGGACGCCAGACCTGCCACGGACAAAAGGAATCCGGCTGCCGCAGCCCTCTTCGTGGGGGACATGGCAGAAAAAGGTGCGAGCTCGTTATCAACGAGCCATCAATTGCGAACGGCTCTTTGTCAACAGCGAGATTTGAGCGCGCTACAGCCCGACGGAGGGCAAGGTCGCCGTCCGCTCAGGATGAGGAAAGACCCGTGCCAAGAGCTGTGCGGCCGATTCCCCCCGCAACCGTTGCGGAACAGCGGGGTGGTGGACACCAGACGCGAGCACCCGGCCGAGCGGCCCGAAAAGGCCCTGCGTGACGACTTCCTCAAGTGCTGGCGTCCCCGAATCGATCTGATCACCAGCGAGACGCGCTACTGCCTCGTGGAAAAGTCTGACTTCCAGCGAATCGGCTACCGAGTCAAAAAAAGCGGTGGGAACCCGCCCGGCGAGCGATTTCACGGCCTCGTAGCCTCGAGTAGCCCAGCAGTATTGACGCTGCAGTCTTTCGTAGAGTCCGGCATCCGGGAGGAGATGAGAACGATCGCCAGTAATGCGTGCGGCGTGCTCAACCAGTGGCCACGCCAAATCGGCCTGGCCTTTGCAGACGGAGACCTCCGCCCGGGTCATGAGCGCGGTCACCGTGTGACGCCATAATCCGGAGCGCCGCGCACCCTCCTCGCAGCGTTCTGCTGCCAACTCCGCTTCTGCAAGGTTTGCCAACACCAGGGC
>QHUF01000355.1 GCA_003221075.1 Gemmatimonadota bacterium | reverse complement strand
GCCCCGCCAGTACGATGACGGTCGCGAACGGGAAGATGCGCCACGCCTGCACGATGATGATCGCCACCAGTGCCAACCCCGGCTCGCCCAGCCAGTAGAGCCAGCCGTGCAGCAGGCCGGCGACTTTGAGGGTCCAGTTGATCACGCTGAACGTGGAGTCGAAAATCCACGTCCAGGCGATCGCCGCGAGCGAGACGGGCACCGCCCATGGCAGGAGCAGGACGAAGCGCGCGGTCCGCTTGCCGTGGAACGCGGCGCGGAACACTTGCGCCGCCGCGGTCGCGAGCACGACGACCAGCACCTGCGAGCCGATCGTCACGATCGCGGTGTTGGCCAGGGCGCGGCGGAAGATCGGATCGGCGAGAATCGCACGGTAATTGGCGAACCCGGCCCACCCGAAGCTGAGACTGCCGGCGGTGGCGGTGCTGAAGCTGAGGACGATCGCCAGCACGAACGGGACGCCCACGAGCAGGAGCACATAGGCGAGTGCCGGCGCCAACAAGGCGACGCCCAAGACCTTCTCACGGTCGGCGAGGCTGCGTTTCACTGTCGTTGCCGAGCTCCCGTGGCCGTGTCGAAGTAGCACAGCGCCCGCTCCGGCACCGCGAACTCCATGTCGCTCTCCTCGGCGATCTCGGTGGCGACGGTCGCCGGCAGCTTCGCGATCACCGTCGCCCCCGCGCCCGCGACGCTGCCGTACACGTAGCGGTCCGACCCCAGGTACTCGACGCGGCGCACCGACAGCGGGAATGTCCGGAGCGCTTCATTCGCGCCGAAGTGGGCGACCGGGAGAAAATGCTCGGGGCGAAAGCCGAGCAGCGCGCCTTGCAGCTCGACGAGGTTCATCGGCGGCTGACCCAGGAAGGTCGCGACAAACGTGTCCACCGGGTCTTCATAGACCTCTTGCGGCGTCCCCACCTGACGAACCTTCCCCCGATCCATCACGACGATCCGATCGCCCAGCCCCATCGCCTCCACCTGATCGTGGGTGACGTAGACGACCGTGCGCTTCACCTGTCGCTGGAACCGCTTCAGCTCGTCGCGCGCCATGTTGCGCAGCTTGGCGTCCAGGTTCGCGAGCGGCTCGTCGAGCAGGAATACTTGCGGATCGCGTACCAGGGCGCGGCACAGCGCCACGCGCTGCCGCTCGCCGCCCGACAGCTGCCGCGGATAGCGATCCAAGTAGCGCGTGATGCCGAACATATCGGCCGCCCAGCGGACCTTCTGCGCGATCGTGGCACGGAGTTGGCCAGCCGCCTCGAGGGGGAACGAAATGTTGCGAGCGACGGTGCGGTGGGGGTACAGCGCGTAACTCTGGAAGACCATCGCGATCCCGCGGGCGCGGGGTGGGGCGTCGTCCATGCGCTCGCCGCCGATGAAGATCTCGCCCGCGGTCGGCCGCTCCAGCCCCGCGATCATGCGAAGCAACGTGGTCTTGCCGCACCCAGACGGGCCGAGCAGCACGAGGAACTCACCCTCGCGAATCGAGAGGTCCACGTCGTCGACCGCATTGAGCTGCCCGAATCGTTTGCTGAGGTGACGAATCTCGACGCCGGCCATCGACTGTGGGCGCTCCCCGGTCGCGGTTCTTAGAGCAGGCCGACGCGATTCCGCTTTCACCATCACCACGTGGTCATTGCGAGTCAAGGGCGCTAGGATAAGGCGTGACGCCCGAGTACTTCGAGATCCTCGTGGTCCGCGAACTGCGCAAGGTGGGCTTTGATGTCGGCACGGTGCGAACCCACCGGCGGTCCGAGTTGCCCGAGCCGGAACGCGGCTTCGTTCTGGAGCTCGTGATTCCGCTACGTTGCGCGGGTGCAACGTGGCGGGCGCTCATCGTCTGTCTGCATCAACTGGGCGTCGTTGCGCCCGACGTCATCGCGTCGGCCAAGGCGCGCCTCGCCGACGCGTCCGCCGACGTCGTGATTATCTTCGCTACCGCCGCGTTTGCGCCGGAGGCGCTGACTGCCGCGCACCAGAGCGGCGTGGCGTTGCTGCAGATCGTGGACGGCCGGAGCGCGTTCGACATGAGCGGCTGGAGCACGCCGGGTCATTATCCCGCCTGGCTTCCCGCATACCTGCCGCAGCTGATCGATCGGGATAACGCCGGCCTGCCACGAGCGCAGTTGCTCGAAGCCGGTCGTGCAGACATGATCCTCGACTGCCTGGCGCCCCGCGAATAAAAAAGGAATAGGAGAGGATATGTCGGAAACGAGTCTTCAAAAGGACGCGATGGACGTGCTGCAGGCATGGGTGGATCAGTACAACGAACGGGCGGGCGGATCCATTGAGCTCGCAT
>QHUF01000354.1 GCA_003221075.1 Gemmatimonadota bacterium | reverse complement strand
CGACGCTACAGCTGATAGCGAGTGTGAGGCCGACGAGTGCCGCGAGTCTCTTCTGTATCGTACTCATCGAGTGCCCGTCACGAAGGCACGTTCCATACCCAGTGTCGCGAGTGTAGTTCCTTGGAGGCGGTCCGGCTCAGACGCGTCGGCGATGTTGCATTGGCGCCACGGCTGGAGCCGTGGCGCCACGCGTGCAGTCTAACGACCCCGTCGCGCCGGTGCGGGCGGGGGTGCGGGTGGTGTGGGCAGCGGCGAGTCGCTGTTCCAGATGTCGTCCACCATGCGCCAGTGCCCGTTCTGCTGTTCCCAGCGCACGATGTATTTGCCAGAATCCACGGCCGGCGTGCCGGGCGGCAATTCCGCGCCCGCGGGGAATGCCCAAGTCCAGCGGCCCCGTTCGATGGCCGTGGTCCCGGCGCCCACCACGGTTTCGGCGCGGAGCGTCAGCGTCGGCCGCGGGTCGATCGTGTTGATGGTTGCGAAGAACGCGCGGACGGCATCCTTGCCGTGCAGCGTGGCCATGTTCGGCGGCATGATCACCGCATCCGCCGCGTAGAACTCCGCGATCGAGTCGGCGTGGCCCGTGCTCGTGAGCCGGGGCCACTGCGCATTGGCGGCGTCGATCGCTTGCTTCGCGCTGGCCGTCGTGTCGGCCGGCTGGCAGGCGACTGCGGCGAGCAGCAGGAACGGGAGATAACGGTGAGGGCGCATGTTTCTCTCGGGTGTTGGGAAGGGGAGAGAATGTCGCGCGTACAAATCGTGCGCAAGGTACGGGTGATGTGTGGCGTGACGGTATGGATGCTGCCCAAGGTAAGGGTAGGGGCGCAGCATGCTGCGCCCCTACATCAAATCCCGCGGCGGCGACAAATCCCGCGGCTGCGACTCAGAGCCCGGTCCGTTTTTCCAGCGCTTCAGGATAGCGCGCGCCCTGGATCGTGATGTGCGACGCGGCGGTTGCGATGTCGCGGAGGTCGTCGGGCGTCAGCTTGATCGCGACGGCGCCGATGTTCTCATCGAGTCGTGCGAGCTTCGTCGTCCCGGGAATCGGAGCGATCCATGGCTTCTGCGCGAGCAGCCAGGCGAGCGCGATCTGCGCCGGCGTCGCCCGCTTTTTGTCCGCAATCTTCCGCAGGACATCCACGATAGCCTGATTGGCCTTGCGCGCCTCAGGCGCGAAGCGCGGCACGAGATTGCGGAAATCGGAGCTCACGAACGTCGTCTTCTCGTCGATCGTGCCCGTCAGGAAGCCTTTGCCGAGTGGACTGAAGGGCACGAAGCCGATGCCGAGCTCCTCGAGGGTTGGCAACAGCTCTTCTTCGGGACGTCGCCACCACAGGGAGTATTCGCTTTGGACCGCCGTGACCGGCTGGACGGCATGGGCTCGGCGGATCGTGCGCACGCCGGCTTCGGACATGCCGAAGTGCTTCACCTTGCCTTGCGCGATCAACTCCCTGACCGTGCCCGCCACGTCTTCGATCGGGACGTTGGGGTCGACCCGATGCTGATAATAGAGATCCACGACGTCGGTCCGGAGCCGTTTCAGCGAACCCTCGATGCTCTCCCTGATGCGCTCGGGGCGACTGTCCTGCATTTGCTGCCCGTTCTCGTATTTGATGCCGAACTTGGTCGCGATCACCACCTGCCGGCGCAGTGGCGCGAGTGCCTCCCCGACGAGCTCTTCATTAGTATGGGGACCGTAGATTTCCGCCGTATCGAAAAAGGTGATGCCGCGTTCCACAGCGGTGCGGATGAGTGAGATCATCGCCTGTTTGTCGGGGGGGACGCCGTAGCTCTGGCTCATGCCCATGCAGCCGAGGCCGAGGGCGGAGACTTCGAGGCCACGTTTTCCGAGTGTTCGTTTTTGCATTACTAGAACTTAACCGGGGTGTAGTTTCGGCGGATCTACGATGAAGTAGGGGCGCAGCATGCTGCGCCCCTACGAGGCGCCGCTAGGGCTCGCGTGTAAAGACCGCGCGCCAACCCCGATCGAGCGGCGCCCACGTGAAGTGGTCCGGGTCGATCACGGTGAGGGTGAACGATTCCATCAACCGGCGGTCCGCTTGGGGTGCGGGCATTGGGGTGAACGTAATGAGCGGCTCGGCTGGACTTGGAGCACCGGCCAGGAGCTGGACGCCGGAGCCGTCGCTGTAGACCGCGGAGCTGTAGAAGCGACCGGCGCGCGGGTCAAACGCGAGGACTCCCTGGCTGTGGCTCGAGTCATCGTGCGTCTCGGTCCACTCGAGGCGGAGATCATCGTACAGTGCGGCGGCGACGCGCGTGCCCGTAGCATCGGGCGGCCCGTCGAAGTTGCCGGCGAACCAGATCGCGAACCGCCAGCGGCCGACGAGTTGATGGAGCACGCTGCGCGCCGGTTGCAGGGCGGGTTCTGCAGCAGCGTCGGGCGCGATCTCTCGCGCCCGTGCCTGCAGCGCACCTTGGGCGATGGCAGCCTGGGTCGGCGCGAGGACGCTGGCGCCGGCAAGGATGAGGGCCGCGATTGGCAGGCGGTTGCGATATCGTGTCATGCCTGGTGAGAATGCACGGGGTGTGCCGCGCACCAGACCATGGCGTCGCAGCGTCTTAGCGTCTCGGCGGTTCGTGAGGGCATGCGTCTCGCGGCGGGTCGTGCAGGGTGCAGGGTGTGCGACGCGTCACGTCGGCGTGGTTGAGGAGGGGCGGAGACTCGGGTATCTTCCGACGCCTTGAGAGGTTGCGGTAAGGCTAGGCGGACAGACGCACCGGGGCCAGACGCGCAGCGGGGTTTCGGTTTGGGGTTGATGGGGAACGGGACAGTCGGTCCTGTTTCCTCAAGACGGACGACCGCTGTGCGTCTGCTTACGTGCGACGGTTGGCTGTAGACCAGCATTAAGACGGGACGTAGCGCAGCCCGGTAGCGCACCTGAATGGGGTTCAGGGGGTCGCGGGTTCAAATCCCGCCGTCCCGACTGAGTGAAGATCAAGCCTCACAGTGACTTCGACTGTGGGGCTTTTTCTTCGCCTGCGCGAAAACGACCGGCCCGCTGACTTGCTCAGGGGGCCGGGGCGTTTCTTGTGCTCAATCGCGTTGTGAGTTT
>QHUF01000353.1 GCA_003221075.1 Gemmatimonadota bacterium | reverse complement strand
CCTTCATCGACGCGGGAGCGAAAGTTGCGCTCTGTTCCCGCGACGCCGCAGCGGCGGAGCAGACCGCCAGCGCCTTTGGCGAGGGGACGCGAGGCTACGCCTGCGACGTCGGCGTGAGCAACCAGGTCGAAGCGTTCGCCAAGGCAGTCGAGAAGGATTTCGGCCAAATCGACGTCCTGGTCAACAATGCCGGCTTTACCAAGGACACGCTGCTCTTTCTGATGACGGAAGCGGATTGGGATTCGGTCGTGGATACGAACATGAAGGGGACGTTCCTGATGACCAAGTACGCGGCGCGCGGCATGATCAAGCGACGCTGGGGTCGCGTCATCAATATCACGAGTGTCGTAGGGTTGAACGGCAACAAGGGGCAGTCCAACTACTCCGCCTCCAAGGCGGGCATTATCGGCTTCACCAAGTCGATCGCGAAGGAGCTAGCCTCTCGGAACGTGCTGGTGAATGCCGTCGCGCCGGGCTTTGTCGAGACGGAGCTTACACAGAGCGTTACTCCAGAAGCCCGGAAGTACTTCCTAGACAACATTCCGCTGGGACGGCTGGGACGAAGCTCCGAAATTGCGTCCGCCGTCCTCTTTCTCGCCTCCGACTTAGCCAGCTACATTACGGGTCAGGTTCTGGTCGTCGACGGCGGGATGGTGATGTAAGCTCTCTTACCTTCGCTGAGGGTTACCCATGGCAATGGACATGAAGCAGCTCGAAGAGAAGGTCAAAGACATTATCGTCGAAGAGCTTGGAGTCGAGCGGGACAAGCTCACCAACGACGCGAGCTTCATGGAAGACCTCGGGGCCGACAGCCTCGACACGGTCGAGCTGGTCATGGCCTTCGAGAAGGAGTTCGACATCGACATCCCGGACGAGGAGGCGGAGAAGCTGCGCACCGTCGGGGCCGCGATGAGCTATCTCCACGACAAGATGGGGAAAGGCAAGTAGTGACCCGCCGGGTGGCGGTCACGGGCATGGGGCTCGTGACGCCGGTTGGAAACGACGTCGCGAGCACCTGGGCCGCGCTCGTCGCTGGACAGTCGGGGGCGGGTCCGATCACCCGGTTCGATTCGACAGAGCTGCCGGTGCATTTCGCCTGCGAAGTGAAGGGGTACGACCCCCTGCAGTACATCGATAAGAAAGAAGCGCGCCGCTACGACCTGTTCTCGCAGTTCGCGATGGGCGCGGCGGTCCAGGCGGTGCGCGACGCCTGCCTCGAAAAAAGCCCGCTCGATCCCAAGCGCATCGGCGTGATCATCGGCAGCGGCACCGGCGGGATCGCGACGTTCGAAGAGAACATGCGCACCTTCATCGAGAAGGGCCCGAGCCGCGTGTCGCCCTTCTTCGTGCCGATGTTCATGGCGAACGTCGCGTCGGCGATCGTCTCGATGCGGTTCGGCTTCCAGGGCCCCTGCTACTGCACAGTCTCCGCGTGCGCGTCGTCCGGCCATGCCGTCGGCGACGCGTTCGATTTGATCCGCGAGAACAAGGCCGACGTGATGGTGGCGGGCGGATCGGAAGCCGCGATCACGCCGCTCGCGCTCGCCAGCTTCGCGAACATGAAGGCGTTGTCCGAGCGCAACGACGATCCCAAGACCGCGAGCCGGCCGTTCGACAAGGACCGCGACGGCTTCGTGATGGGAGACGGCGCCGCCGTCGTGATCCTCGAGGAGTGGGAGCGCGCCAAGGCGCGCGGGGCGACGATCGTCACCGAGCTGGTGGGCTACGGGGCCACGGCCGACGCACATCACATCACGGCGCCCGCACCGGACGGTTCGGGGGCGCAGGAGGCGATGCGGCTCGCCATGCAATCGGCCGGCATCCGCCCCGAGGAGGTCGGCTACATCAACGCCCACGGCACGTCGACGCCTCACGGAGACGCGGCCGAGACGGCCGCGGTGAAGGCCGTGTTCGGCGATCACGCCCGCAAGCTGATCTTCGGCTCGACCAAGTCGATGACCGGCCACTTGCTCGGTGCGGCCGGCGCGTTCGAGCTCGCGATCTGCGCCCTGGCGCTCAAGAACGGCGTGATCCCGCCGACGATCAATCAGTTCAATCCCGATCCCGCCTGTGATCTGGACTCCGCGCCGAATCATGCGGTCAAGCGCCAGTTCGACGTCGCGCTGTCCAACTCGTTCGGGTTTGGGGGGCACAACGTGACGCTGGCGGTCCGGAGGGCGGCGTGAACCTTCGACCTATCGCCGACAAAGTCGAACGCGGCGAGCGGCTCACGCGCGAGGATGGCCTCGCGCTTTTTGCATCTGCCGATTTGTTGACGATCGGCCGGCTCGGCGATCTCGCCAACCGGCGGAAGAACGGCGACCGCGTGTACTTCGCGGCGAATCAACACATCAATCCAACCAACGTCTGCATCCTGCGCAACACTTGCGTCTTCTGTTCCTTCGCGCGCATGCCGAGAGAAGACGGGGCGTACACGCGGAGCCTGGAGGAGGTGTTCGCCGAAGCGGATGCGGCGCGGGACAATCCGACGCGCGAATTCCATATCGTCGGCGGCCTGCATCCCAAGCTGCGGCTGGAGTATTACGTGGACATGTTCCGGGGCCTGAAGGAACGCCATCCGCAGGTGATGATCAAGGCCCTGACCGCCGTCGAAGTCGCACATCTGGCTCGGATCGAGGGCATGAGCACCCGGGACGTGTTGCTCGCGATGAAGGAGGCGGGCGTCAGCACCCTCCCCGGTGGCGGCGCCGAGGTGTTCTCACCGGCCGCGCGCGCCACCATTGCCGACCGCAAGCTCACCGGCGCAGAGTGGCTCGCCGTGCATCGCGAAGCCCACCAGCTGGGCATGCCGTCGAATGCGCGCCCTGCAGGATGAGACCGGTGGATTCCTGACCTATATCCCGCTCGCCTACCATCCCGACCACAACGAGCTGGGCGAGACATTGGGACGGACCGGAACGGCCACCACCGGCTTCGATGACCTCAAGAACATCGCCGTGGGACGGCTGCTGCTCGACAATATCCCGCACGTGAAGACCCACTGGCCGATGGTGACGTCGTTCATCTCCCAGGTAGCCCTGACCTTCGGGTGTGACGATCTCGAGGGGACCGTCGTGTTCGAGCGCGTCTATCACGAAGCGGGCGCGCCGACGCCGATGTGGTTGTCGTACGACGAAATCGTGACGTTGATCCGCGGGGCGGGGAAGGAGCCGGTCGAGCGCGACTCGCTCTATCAGACAGTCAGGACGTTCGAGGGGTACGTCCCCAGGCCCCAGGCTGCTCCCGTGCGGCCCGAGGGTCCGGCGCCGCAAGGCGCGCTATTCCAGATCGAGCATCGCGCGCGAGCGGCGGCGCGGGGCAAGCATCCGGTGGCGACTGCTGTGGACGGTGCGGAATGAGAATCGGCCGCATCGGCTACATCAACTGCGCGCCCGTCTACGGCGCGATCGACCGTGGAATCGTGAGGCTTCCGCACGGCGGTCAGTTGGTGACCGGAACGCCCGTGGAGCTGAACGACTTGCTGGCGGCGGGCGAGCTGTCCCTCAGCGTGATCAGTGCCATTGAGTATTTGCGGCACTCGAAGGACCTCGTCCTGCTGCCAGAACTCGCGATTTCCTGCGATGGCCCGGTCCGCAGCGTCGCGCTTTTTAGCCGGCATGAGGCTGGGAAACTCGACGGCAAGACCATTCT
>QHUF01000330.1 GCA_003221075.1 Gemmatimonadota bacterium | reverse complement strand
TTCGATCGCCGACATGGAGCCGACATCGCCGTCGTAATTGCCGCCCTCGGGCACTGAATCGATGTGCGAACCGAACAGGATCGGGAGCGCGCCTCGGAGAGAGCCGGCGCGCTCTCCGATGATATTGCCGACCGGGTCGATGCCTACGGCGAGTCCGGCTTGCTGCATCAGGTCCATCGCGAACCGTCTTCCCGCGATGTCCGCTGCGGTGAACGCAACTCGGCTGACGCCGCCTTGCGGGTTTGCGCCGAAGCGGGACAGATCGGTGAGATGCTGGTTGACGCGCGCGCCGTTCACGCGCCAATCCTTCCAGTCCGCCGCTCCTGTCCCCATGCGCAGGGCGACGCCGCTGACGGCGGCTGCCGTCGTCTGCAAGAAGTCGCGCCGGCGCATGCCGCTCACTCCTTTGCTCGCTTGGAGAACGCCCACATCTCGATCATCGTTTTCTGCGTGATCGGATATCCGAGCAGCCGCGCCTGCAACACGATCTGACCGCGATGATGCGCGTCGTGCATCATGTAATACATCAGGTAGCCCGCCGCGTCGTGATGAAACCCGACAATCCGGCCGTCGTCTTTCAACGCCGCCCCGACGATCGCGAGGACGGCTTTGCGCTTGGCCCCCAGCGCGCGCACAGCCTGGGCGCGAGTGGCATGGCGGCGGTCCAACTCGCCGGGAACGGGAAATCCGGGGGCGGTTCGTTCGAGGTAGCGGAGGCCGCAGTTATGCAGGTGAGCGACCTGCGCGGCGATGGTGCGGGTCTTGGGTCCCGGCGGCGGCGCCTGCCATACGGCCGGATCGAGCTGCTGCACCAGGTACTGATTGATACGCGCGCTGGCCGAGTACGCCTTGAGCAGCGCGGCGGCCGCGCTCAGCCGGTGAGTTTTCGCCACAGCGCCGCCAACGGATCGTAATTCGCGTCGACGACCCGTTCCTTGAGCGGGATGATCGCGTTGTCGGTGATCGTAATGGACTCCGGACAGACTTCGGTGCAGCACTTCGTGATGTTGCAGAAACCGATCCCACCCTCATGGCGCAGGTAGTCGCGGCGATCGGCATCGTCCAGCGGATGCATCTCGTAGACCGCCGCACGCACGAGCATCGCGGGGCCCATGAACTGGTCGTGCTTCTCATGCGTGCGCAAGACGTGGCAGACATCCTGGCACAGGAAGCACTCGATGCATTTGCGGAACTCCTGCGGCCGCTCGACTTCGTACTGATACATCCGCCAGGTGCCGTCTGGAAAATCAGGGGCTCGGGGCTGGAAGCTGGGGATGCGTTTGTTGACCTCGTAGTTCCATGACACGTCCGTCACGAGGTCCTTGATCACCGGGAACGCTTTCATCGGCGTCACCGTGATCGTCTCGTCCGGCGCGTAGTCGGACATCCGCGTCATGCACATCAGCTTCGGCCTGCCGTTGATCTCGGCGGAGCAGGAGCCGCACTTCCCTGCCTTGCAGTTCCAGCGCACCGCCAGATCGGGCGCCTGCTCGGCCTGGATGGCGTGCACGGCATCGAGCACGACCATCCCTTCAGTCGCCGCAACCTGGTAGTCGTGAAGCCCACCGCCATCACGCGTTCCTCGAAATACGCGGAACAGGGTCATACGCTTTCCTTAATGAGTGCCATGAATTCCGGGGGGATCGGGGGCTGCTGCTCGCGCCGCACCGCCATGCGGGTGCCTTCTTTCTTGATCACGATCTGCTCGCGCGCCTGCTTTTCATCGGAGTCGGGGTAGTCGCTGCGGGTGTGTCCGCCGCGGCTTTCAGTCCGCTCGAGCGCCGCGCGGGCGGTCGCCTCGGAGACGATGAGCAGCGAGTGCAGGTCGATCGCGGTGTGCCAGCCGGGATTGTATTCGCGGCTCCCGGTGATGCTGACGTTCCCCGCACGCGCCTTGAGCTTCTCGAGTTCGGCGAGCGCGGTCTCGAGGCCCGCCTTGTCGCGGATGATCCCCGCGTTGCGCTGCATCACGGCCTGGAGCGCCGACTGTACCGCAAAGGGGTTCTCGCCGTCGTGCTCGAACGGCTCCAACGCCTGCCGCATCGCCTGCTCGACGTCGGCATCCGGAACCGCCGGCGGTGCCGCGCGCTTGCCGGCGGCATACTGGCCGGCTCGGCGTCCAAAGACCAGCAAATCGCTCAGCGAGTTGCCGCCGAGGCGGTTGGCGCCGTGCATGCCGCCGCCGACTTCGCCCGCAGCGTAGAGACCCGGTACCGTCGACTCCTGCGTCTCGGCGTCCACCTTCACGCCGCCCATGACGTAGTGGGTCGTCGGGCCGATTTCCATCGGGTCTTTGGTGATATCGACGTGCGCCAGCTCTTTGAACTGGTGATACATGCTGGGCAACTTCTTCTTGATGTAGTCGGGGTTCTGTTTCGAAGCGATGTCGAGCAGCACGCCGCCGTGCTCTGACCCGCGACCCTCGGCGATCTCCTTGGTGATGGCCTTCGCCACGACGTCGCGCGTCAGCAGCTCCGGCGGCCGGCGGCTTTTCTTGCGATCGCCCTTCACCCACGCATCCGATTCCGCTTCGGTCTCCGCGAAATCGCCTTTGAACATGTCGGGCATATAGCGGAACATGAACCGCTCGCCCGTCGAGTTTTTCAGCACGCCGCCTTCACCCCGCACGCCTTCGGTCACGAGAATGCCCCGGACGCTCGGCGGCCAAACCATAC
>QHUF01000329.1 GCA_003221075.1 Gemmatimonadota bacterium | reverse complement strand
GAGTCTGCCGACCCTGCATTTCACCGCCGAGACAACTGCGGTCTACGGCATCCGCGTGGTGATGGAAGGATGCCGGTGGAATCCTTGCTGGTACGCCATTGCCGTGGTGCCATTGGGCAAAACCCCGCCTTAGCGGATAGCTTTTCGGCATGCGGGAGTGCGTGCCGATCATCGTTCTGGCCCTCGCGGCCATTGGCGGGCTGACCTGGGCTATCCTGGCGCTGCGGAGCTCACTGGCCCGCGAGCGCCGGCTGGCGCGGGTGGACGACCTCACCGGTGTCCGGAATGCCCGCGCGTTCCATGAGGCGGCCGGGGCGGAAATCGAGCGCGCGCGCCGCTACCAGCACCCGTTCAGCGTGGCCGTGGTGGACCTCGGCTCCCGTGTCGGCGATGAGCTGGTGCGCGCGGCGGCGACCATCCTGCGCGGAGCGCTTCGCGCCACGGACGTGGTAGCCCGCCTGGGACGCGATGAGCTAATCGCCCTCCTGCCCGAGACGACGGCGGCATCGGCCCGCATCGTCCTCGACAAGCTGCGAGCGGGGCTCGCGGAGCTTCGTCTGGCCGACGGCCGGCCCGCCACGCCCAGCATCGGCGGCGTCACCTTCCTCAATCCGCCGCACGCCGTGGAAGAGATCGTCCGTGCCACCGATGAGCGCATTGCCGAAGCCAAGTCGACCGGCGCGCCGTCGCACATCACCTGGAACGCGGCGCCGTCTCCCGGTCTCGAAGGGCGATGAGTCGCCGCAACATCTCCAGCGGCACGCCGTGGGAGCCCATCGTCGGTTATTCCCGTGCGGTTCGAGTCGGTCGAGTCATCCACGTTGCCGGCACCACCGCGACTGACGCGAGCGGCACGATCGTCGGGCCGGGTGATCCCTACGCCCAGGCGGTTCAGGCGTTGCGCAATATCGGCCGCGCCCTCGAGCAGGCCGGCGCCGGCTACGCGGACGTCGTGCGCACCCGGATGTATGTGACCGATATCGACCATTGGCAGGAGGTCGGGCGGGCCCACGGCGAGGTGTTCCGCGACATTCGGCCCGCAACGACGCTGGTGGCGGTCTCTCGCCTGGTGGATCCAACCATGCTGGTCGAAATCGAGGCTGAAGCGATTCTCCCCGAATGAAAATTGCCATCAGCGGGGCCACGGGCCTGATCGGCACCGCGTTGCGCAGAGCCCTCGAGCAGCGCGGCGACGTCGTCGTGCCGCTCGTCCGGCGGCAACCGCAGCCGGGTGAGCACGTCGTCGCCTGGGATCCCGGGCGTGGCACAATCGATCGCGCCGGCCTCGAAGGGATGGACGCCGTCATTCACCTTGCGGGCGAAAACGTTTTCGGCCGCTGGACCGCGGCGAAGAAGCAGCGTATCCGCGAGAGCCGCGTGGCCGGCACGAAGCTCATGAGCGAGACACTCGCGAGCCTGCAGCGCCGTCCTGCGACCCTGCTCGCCGCCTCCGCGATCGGCTACTACGGTAACCGCGGCGCTGAATCGCTCACGGAGGCCAGCGCGCCCGGCGACGATTTTCTCGCACAGGTGTCGCGCGACTGGGAGGCGGCGTCACGGGTCGCGGCGCGAGCGGGGATTCGCGTGGTCAACATGCGGATCGGCGTCGTCCTGACGACGGCCGGCGGCGCGCTAGCGACGATGCTCCCGCCGTTCCGCCTGGGGCTCGGCGGGTGGGTGGGCAGCGGCAATCAGTACGTGAGCTGGATCGCGTTGGACGACATCATCAAGGCCATGCAGCATGTCCTCGACCGGCGCGATCTGACGGGACCAGTGAACCTCACCGCACCCGCGCCCGTCACGAACCGCGAGCTCGCCAAGACACTCGGCAAAGTGCTCGGCCGCCCCGTGCTAGTGGGCGTTCCCGGCTTTGCGCTCAGCCTGGCGTTCGGCTCGGAGGGCGCGGACATGTTGCTGAGCGGACAGCGCGTGCTGCCGGAACGCCTGACGGCCTCAGAGTTTCGTTTTTCGTTTACCGCGCTCGAGCCCGCGCTCCGTCACTTGCTTGCCCCCCCGGAACGGGGCCGGTAGTATCGAGCCATGACGCTTTGTTGCTGTCATTCTTCGGCGGGGTGTTTGGACTGCATCGTTTTTACGTTGACAAGCCGCGCACCGCGATCGCGATGCTGTTCACCTTCGGCGGCTGCGGGATCTGGTACCTCTACGATCTCGTGCTGATCGCGGCGGGTGAGTTCCGCGACGGTGACGATCTGCCGTTGCGGAACTGGAGCGTCGCGGAATCGCAATTCACACAGCACCGGCTCGTCGGCCGCGCAGAGCAGCGCGTGACCGAGCTCGAGGAGCAGTTCGACGCGTTACGCCAGCAGTTCAACGACCTGGCAGAGCGGGTGGACTTCGCCGAGCGGATGCTGGCACAACACCGCGAGCCCCCCCGACCACAGCTTCCGCGCGGATCATAGAACCCATGCGCATTGGTGTGCCGAAGGAAATCGCTCCAACCGAGCGGCGGGTCGCCCTCACGCCCGACGCTGCCGGCCGCCTGACCAAAGGCGGCTTCGAAGTCCTCATCGAGCGCGGCGCGGGAGCAGCCGCGTTTTTGCCGGATGCCGCCTACAGCACCGCCGGTGCCAAACTCAGCGATCGGTCATCAATCTTCAGTCAGGCCGACATCGTGGTTCAGGTGCAGTCTCCTCAGACCGCGGAGCTCGGCAATTACCGCGAAGGCTCCGCGCTGGTCGCGTTTTTCCAGCCGGCCTCCGATTACGTGCGACAACTCGCGCAGCGCAAGCTCACCGCGTTCAGCCTCGTCCTGTTGCCGCGCATCACGCGGGCCCAGGGCGGCGCGCGTGCCGGTGCTCGGCGCCGGCGTCGCAGGACTCCAGGCGAGCGCGACCGCGCGTCGCCTCGGTGCCATCGTCTCGGGCTTTGATGTGCGTCCTGCGGTGAAAGAACAGGTCCAGAGCCTGGGCGCGGTATTCCTCGAAATGGCGATCGAAGAGCACGCCGAGACAGCGGGCGGCTATGCCAAGGAGCTGTCGGAGGAGACGCACCGCAAGGAGCTCGCGTTTCTGGCGGAGGCCGCGAAGGACGCCGATATCGTGATCTCGACGGCGGCGATCCCGGGGAAGAAAGCGCCGATCCTTATAACGGCGGCCGCGGTGCAGGGAATGAAGCCGGGGTCGGTGATCGTCGATCTCGCCGCTGAAACGGGCGGCAACTGCGAGCTGACGCAGCCCGGCTCGGAAATCGTGCGCAACGGCGTGTCCATTCTCGGCCCGCTGAACCTCGCCAGCACCGTACCGCTCCACGCGAGCCAGATGTATGCGAAAAACATGGCGGCATTTCTCGGGCACATCGTGCAGGATGGCAAGCTGCGTCTCGACTTCGAGGACCAAATCATCCGCGACACCTGTGTGACCCACGCCGGCGAGGTACGCAAATCATGACCGACTTCGGATCGATGCTGTTCGTGTTCGTGCTGGCGACATTCATCGGGCTCGGCGTCATCCGCCGGGTTTCCCGGCTGCTGTACACGCCGCTCATGTCGCTTACCAACGCCATATCCGCGATCGCGGTCGTGGGATCGATCGTAGTGACGGGCGCCGATCATCCCCTCACGATCCGCATTCTTGGCGCGGTCGCGCTGTTCGCCTCGATGACGAACATCGTCAGCGGCTTCATGATCACGGACCGCATGCTCAAGATGTTCAAGAAGCAGTGATGCATCTCATCGGTGAGCTCTCCGCCGTCCTCGCGACGGCGCTGTTCATCTTCGCGCTGTATTGGATGAAC
>QHUF01000328.1 GCA_003221075.1 Gemmatimonadota bacterium | reverse complement strand
CAGTACGTCTACGGCGTGCTTCATCATTTCTCGCAGTACGGCGTGGCCTGGTAGGACTCACATGCACCGAGAGCACCATATGCGCTTCCGCCGTTACCTGATGTCGCTGACCGTCGTGCTGGTCGCCGCGGGATGCACCGACCAGACCGGTCCGTCTCCCACCGCAGTCCCAGTGCCGCTCGCGGCGCTGGTGCCACCGCCGCCAGGGACGCACATCCTCCAGCAGTCGCCGACCGCGCCCCGGCTGCAGACCTATCAGGTCTCGTTCTGGGCCAAACGCGGGACGCAGACGACGGTGTTCGTGAACTATCGCCGCCGCCCTGGCCAGTGGCTGCCGGACCCATTCCTGCGGTTCAGGATTCCCATCAATGGGCTCGTGGCGGGGGCCGGGGGCGTGCCGCTCGACCGGGGTGACTCGGTCCGCATCACACTCACGATCGATACGGTGTCCTTCAACGTGGACTTCCAGCCGTCCGGCGTGTTGTTCTCCAGCGCGAGCCCGGCACAGCTGGCTATCTGGTATCAAGACGCGAGTCCCGATCTGAACGGCGATGGCGTCGTGGACGCCACCGATCAGGCGCTGAAGGACCAGCTGGCGATCTGGTACCGGGGGTCGCGGACGCAAGCTTGGAAGCAGGTGTGGTCGAAGAACGACCCCTCGCAAGAGGTGGTCACGGCCGCGCTGTACCACTTCTCCCAGTACGCAGTCGGTTGGTAGCGCATCCGCAGGTTCGGGGGTTCATGCTATGACGACGTCTTCAATCGTAATCGACACGGTCCAGCAGCTCGCCGCGGCCGGACGCCACACCGAGGTCATCGCATACCTCGGCGCGCGAGACGCGAACGAGATCGAGGAGTCACCGAACCTCGCTCTGCTGTACGGGACCGCCCATGCGCGCGTGGGGAGCCACGCGGAGGGGCTGCGCTGGCTGGATGTGGCGCTGGACCAGGCGCGCCGGCGGCAGGAGCAGGCGGTCGAGGGCCGTGCCCTCAACGCGCGCGGTGCCGTCGCGTTGGTGAGTGGGCGCCTCGACGAGGCCGCGGACTACTGCACGCGGGCCCTCATGATGGCCAGCCGCGACGGCGACGTGGGTACCGCCGGCCGCTGCTCGACCAACCTGGGCATCGTCAACCACCTGCGGGGCCGGCACGCGGAGGCCATCGCATCTTGGGAGATCGCGCTTGCCGCCTTCGACCGGGCCGGGTCGCGGCCGGGCGTGGCGCAGTGCCATCACAATCTGGGGCTCACGTATCGGGACCAGGGCGCGCTCGACCGTGCGCTGACGGAGACCGACTGGGCCGTGACGGAAGCGGAGGCGTCGGGGGATCAGACGCTATGGGCCCTCGCGCTCCGAGGCCGCGCGGAAATCCGCCTCGCAAAGGGCGAGGTTGGTTTGGCGCGGCGCACGCTCGACGAGATCCGCGCGATCCGCAGCCGCGTGCCCGATGCTGCCGATGAGGCCGAGGATCAACGAGCGCTGGCTCTAGTGTTGGCGGCGGAGGGCGAACTCGTCGCCGCCGAGCACGCGCTCCGCGATGTGATAGCGCGGGCGGAAGGACACCGGCGGCCGCAGCTCTTGGCCGAGGCGACGCGGGATCTCGCGATCGTCCTGCGCCGCAGCGGCCGGAACGCCGAAGCTCAGGCAGCCGCGCGGACGGCGCAGTCCATATTCGCGCGGCTCGGCGCCGAGGCGGAAATCCGGAACCTGGCGAGTCAGGAATGGGGCGACGACTTCGGGACCGAGCTGGGCCGGTCGCTGGCGCCGCTGCACGCGGCGCAAGCCCTGGCTGACGCCGGGGACTACGCCGAGCTGGTCACGTACCTCGGCGGGCGCACGCAGGACGAGCTCGAGCAGTCTCCGATGCTGGCGCTGCTCTCCGGCATCGGGCACAGCCGGCTCGGCCGGCTGGACGTGGGCCAGCAGTGGGCCATGGTCTCGCTGTCGCGGGCGCGAGTGTTGGGGGACCGGACGCTGGAGGTCCGAGGGCTGAACGTCTGTGGCGCCATCGCGCTGGAGCGGGGCGGCATCAGTGAGGCCACGAGCTTCTTCACGCGCGCGCAGGAAGAGGCGATGCAGGACAACGACATGGCGACGCTGGGGCGCTGCGCCAACAACCTCGGCATCATCGCGAACATGCAGGGGGACTACGGCCGCGCGGTCGGCGCGTACACCCGCGCGATCGCCGCGTACCAGAAGGCCCGCAATGACCGCGGCATCGCCGAGACGCAACACAACCTCGGGATTACCTACCGCGAACAGGGGCGCCTGGACGACGCCATGCACGCCACCGACACGGCCATGCGGGAGGCCGAGCGCCTGGGCGATCGCCGGCTCAAAGCCCAGGCCCTTGCGGGCCGGGCCGAGATCCAGGTCGCACGGGGCGACCCCGAGCTCGCCATCCGGGAAGCACAGCGCGCCGTGGTGATCCACCGGGACCTGAAGGACGCCGTGCGCGAAACCGAGGATCTGCGGATCCTCGCCGTCGCGCTAGGCGCGGCGGGG
>QHUF01000327.1 GCA_003221075.1 Gemmatimonadota bacterium | reverse complement strand
GCCGCCGAGACGGCGACTTCCCGGATGATTTCGCCGAGCGGCCGGTCGCCGCTGACGTGGCCGATGCAGCCCCGCAGGTCGTGTCCTTCCTGTTCCTCGAGCGTCACGAAGGCGCCGCGGCGCAACGTGGCGCCGGGAACGTCGGGCAGCTCGGGAGGTGAGCGGCCCGCCAGCGCCGCTTCGATGGCGCCCCGCGCGAGCGCGAGCAGCGCGGCGCGGTCGGCCGGCGTCAGACAGGGGTCAGGAACCGCGATGGTACTTCTCTCCGCGGCGGATCGTGTGCGCGCGATAGAGCTGCTCGTACAGGACCACGCGCGCGATCTCGTGCGGCAGGGTCAGCGGTCCCAGGCTCCAGCGGCTTTCGGCGCGCTCCAACAACTCGGTCGGCAGGCCATCTGCATCGCCGATCACGAATGTGACGTCGCGACCCTCCATCTCCCAGCGGCCGACGAGCTCAGCGAGCTGAACCGAGCTCCAGCCCTCCCCTCGCGCCGTAAGCGCGATCACCCGCGAATCCTCCGGTATCCGTGCGACAGTACTTTCTCGTTCCTCGATTTTGGCGTAATGCCGGATCCGGTTCAGGTAGTCGTCACAGGCCGCCCGGAGCGCCGCGCTCTTCATGCGGGGCCCGCCCAGGGCGATGACGCGATACCGCATCAGGCATACATGCCGCGCAACCGGTGCATGCCCGCCACGCGATCCACGGCGACGATGTAGGACGCGATGCGGTTGGCCACTTTGTGCCTGGACGCCATGGCCATCACCTCGCTGAACGAGCGGACCAGGATCGCTTCGAGCCGCCGGTTGACGGTCTCCTCGTCCCAGAAGTAGCCACCGCGATCCTGTACCCATTCGAAGTAGCTCACGGTGACGCCACCCGCATTCGCGAGGATGTCGGGAATCACGAACACGCCCTTGTCCTCGAGGATCTTGTCGGCCGCGGCGCTGGTTGGTCCGTTCGCACCTTCGCAGATGATCTTGGCTTTGATGTGGGGGGCGTTCTTGCGGGTGATGACGTTCTCGGTGGCGGCGGGGATCAAGACATCGCAGTCGACGGTCAAGACCTGCTCGTGCGTGATCGTTTCGGCCCTCGTGTACCCCGCGAGCTGGCGGTGCTCCTTCACCCACTTGATCAGGTCCTGGACGTCCAAGCCCTTGGGATTGTGGAGCGCGGTGGACTTGTCCGAGACCGCGACGATGGTGGCCCCTTCCCTGGCCATGAGGTCGGCCGCCACGGAGCCCACGTTGCCGAAGCCTTGCACCGCGACGCGCGTACCCTTGAGGCTCATCCCCAACTTCGCCAGCGCTTCCCGCGTCACGATCATGCAGCCGCGCCCCGTCGCCTCGCGGCGACCCAGCGATCCACCCATCTCGACCGGTTTCCCCGTGACCACCGCGGTGACGGTATGGCGCTTGTGCATGGAGTAGGTGTCCATGATCCAGGCCATCACCCGCTCGTTCGTGTTCACGTCCGGCGCGGGGACGTCGGAATCGGGACCCAGGACTTCGATGATGCTGGAGGTGTAGCGGCGCGTCACTTTTTCCAGCTCGGCCATCGACATCGTCGTCGGATCACACACGACGCCGCCCTTCGAGCCGCCGAACGGGATGTTCACCAGCGCACACTTCCACGTCATCCAGGCGGCGAGCGCCTTCACCTCTTCGAGCGTGACGTTGAGATCGAAGCGGATACCGCCCTTGGCGGGTCCGCGCGACGTGTTGTACAGCACGCGGTAGCCGGTGTAGACCTCGACTTCGCCCGAGTCGCGCAGAATCGGGACCGAGACGATGATCTGTTTTTCGGGATTCCGGAGCACCTTGTAGAGACCACGATCCAGATTCAAGAGCTTCGCCGCGTGGTCGAAGCGCTCCATCATCGCCTCGAACGGATTCTCCTCGGCGAGAAACGTCTGTTTGTCGGGACGAATGATCGCTGGCTCGCTCATACGACGTTTTTCAGTACCCCCTCGAGGACCCGTTCGACGGCGTCGCCGTTCAATTCCCAGCGCAGCGCAAGCTCGGCGACGAGCGGCTCCGGCGCATCCGCCGGCCACCGGCTGCGCAGCTTCACGGCGTCTTTCTCGGTGACTACAACATAATCGGCGTCTTTTGCGGCCTGCGCGAGCCGGGCTACATCGCCCGGAGGATAGGCGTGATGATCTTGATATGCCGTGAGTTGCACGCTGGCCCCGAAGGCGCGCACCTGTGCGGCGAAACTGACCGGGTCGGCGATCCCCGCGGCCACGATGACGCGCTTTTTGGCCAGCGCGGACAGGTCGACCCGGCGCCCCGACCGCAGTCCGGCGAGACCGTCGAGTGCGAGCTGCACGGTCGCGACCACCGCCCCTGGCCAACGCGCCGCGATGCGAGCCGCGAGCGCGCGCGACTCGGCGACCGCCGCCCGGCGCCGCGTCACCACGATCACGTTCGCCCGCCCCAGCGCGCTCCAATCTTCCCGCCACGGACCGGCCGGCAGCGGCCACGCGACGTGGCGCGGAGGCGCACTCTCGGTGCTCACGACCGCGACGTTGACGTCGCGCCTGACATTGAGCCGCTGATAGGCATCGTCGAGCACCAGGACCCGCGCTCCCGCCGCGCGCGCCCGCTGAGCCCCCGCCAACCGATCGGGATCGGGCACGACGATCGCATCCGGCACGAGCCGTTGATGCACCGCCTGCTCGTCGCCACGATACCCACGCAGCAGGATGCCCGGCTTGATGCCGCGGCGGGCGAACACTGCGGCGATCCACGCTGCCAGGGGCGTCTTCCCCGCTCCGCCGACGGCGAGATTGCCGATGGCGATCGCCGGCAGGGGCAGTGGCCGTTGTCGCAACCAGCCCCGAGCGTACGCGCCCGCCCGCGCGCTCATGATCGTGCGATAGAGGAACGCGACGGGGAGCAGGACGCCGCGCGCCGCGCGCGCAGGCGCGGCGCCGCTCCACCACAGCCATTGGGCGATGCGCTGGGCGCTCACGACGTTCCGTTGACTTCGTGCAGACTGCGCGTCACGGCCTCGATCCCGGCGCGGAGGCCTTCCTTTTTC
>QHUF01000326.1 GCA_003221075.1 Gemmatimonadota bacterium | reverse complement strand
ATAGCCCATCCCCACACCCGCCTCCTCTACCTCGGCGCGCATCTTCTCCGCCACGCCGCGCGCCCCCTCTTTCCCCGTCCCTACCAATACCACAACGAACTCGTCGCCGCCATAGCGACCCGCCAGGTCGGTCCCCCGGATGTGCGCGTTGCACCGGCGTGCCGTCTCGCGCAGCACCGCGTTGCCCGCCTCGTGCCCGAACCGGTCGTTCACCTGCTTGAAATTGTCGAGGTCCAAAAACAGCACGGCAAAGTGCTCCCCGCCGCGGTGGCAGCGCGCGACCTCGTTCGCCAGCCTGTCTCGCAGCACCCTGAACGACGCCAGCCCGGTGAGCGCATCCACCGCCGCCTGTTGCTGCGCGAGCGACGCCTGACGTTCCAGGTAGCGGGGGCACGACTTGAGCGTCGTCCGCCCCTGCGCCGCCGCCACCGCGAACTCCTGGCACGTTTTGTAGCCGCACGCCCCCGAATCCCAGGTCCGGCCGTTGGGGGCCAGCCCGATCTGGTCGATGATCTCGTCCACCAGCTCCTGCGCCGGCTGCTTCCCGTTCGGATGGATCGCGAAGGCGGCGCCGACCTCGATTTCGATCCCCTCGGCCAGGACCGGCATCCCCGCGCGCGGCGGCTCCGTCGCCCCCACGATCGCCCGGCGCCGAAACAGCTCCTCCTTGGGGCCGAGCAGCGGGTGGTCGAGACAGCCCTCACACGGCAGGATGTCGACGAAACCCAGGTCGATGCGGTCGACAGCGACGGCCCGGGCAATGCCTTCCAGGGCCGACAGCCCCCGGACCTTCCGGAAGCGGCGGCTCGATTGTCGCTCTTCCTTTAATAGGTCGAGCGGCAGGCCGCCCGCGGTGCTCCAGTAGCGGCGCCGCTCCTCCGGAATGCGGCTGAAAAAGAGCGGCTGGTCCTCCACTTTGATCCCGCGCTTCTTGAAGATTCCCTCGAGCTCAGCGAGTGTGATCGCGGCATCAACATCGGCGCCGCCCTTTGTCAGGCAGACCCCCGTGTACACGATCGGAGTGTCTGCGCCGTACATCGCCTTGAGATAGCGCGCCTCGGCCTCGATCGGCGTGGCGACCGGGGCGAGATACGGTATCAGCTCGGGATACTGGTTCTTGATCGTCTCGACGATGACGGGACAGGTGCTGCGGATAACCGTGCCGCCACGCCCCCACTCCTCCTCGGTCCAGAGGTCGAGGTACTGCTTGGCCACCAGCTCGTCGCCCAGCACGCCGCGGTGCACGGTGTTGAACCCGGCAGCGTAGCAGGCGTTGACGACCTGCTCGGGCGTCGCAGGATAGAACCACGCCGCTGACTCGACGGACAGGATGAGCACGGCCTGGTGGCCGAGCGCAAACTCCAGCGCCCGTGTCGAGTCACCGACGGCAATGATGGCGTCGTGGGGGCACGCAGGCAGGCAGAGGCCCACACGCATGCAGGCCTCGTCGACGATCCAGACCTTCTCTTCTTCGACCGCTACAGCATCGGAGGGGCAGACGCGCACACACGCTAAGCACGCGACGCACAACTCCGGGTCGATTCTGAAATCCACGAGGGGCTCCGGCAGGGCGCTAGAGGCTCTTCGGGTCAGGGGAGTAAGCCTGCGGGCCTAATCTATCGCGTATTCCTTGAGTTTGCGATAGAGGGTCCGCTCACCGATTCCGAGGGTCTCCGCGGCCTTGCGGCGATTGCCATGGGTCTCGCGCAACGCGGCATCGATCGCCGCGCGCTCGACATCCGACATCGACATTCCACGCTTGTAGATCACCGGGGTTGGGGACTCGGGGCTCGGGGCTAGGGGATCGGGACTCGCCTCGAGTATCCGAGTCCCGAGCCCCGAATCCCGAGTCCCGACTTCAATCACCTCTACCCGCTCTGAAGGCCGATCTTCAATTCGGCGGCGCATTTCCTCTATTTGCAGCTTCAGCTCCACGAGGGTGCGGAAAATGAACCCGAGCTCCTGGCCGGCGATTTCGCGTGGGGGGGCCGGCGCGATGCGCACCGGCAGCGTGCTGCTCCGCTCGCGGATGTCGCGCGGGATGTCCGTGGCGCGGATCTCGCCCTCGGGCGCGAGCACCACCATCGACTCGATGAGATTCTTGAGCTGACGGACGTTCCCCGGCCAATCGGCATCGACGATAATCTGCAGCGCCTCGGGCGTGATGCCGCGGAAGTTGCGGTCGTGCTGCTTCGCGAACTCCGCGATGAACGTGCGGACCAGGAGCGGGATGTCGCTGCGCCGCTCGCGCAGCGGCGGGAGATACACCGAGAGCACGTTGAGCCGGTAGAACAGGTCGTCCCGGAACGTCCCGAGTGCGACCGCTTCCTTGAGCGACCTGTTCGACGCGGCGATCACGCGGACGTCTACTTGTATGCGTTGGGTTCCACCGACACGAAAGAAGCTGCGATCCTCGAGTACGCGCAGCAGTTTTACCTGCGTCGGGGGCGGCATCTCGCCCACTTCGTCGAGGAAGATCGTGCCGCCGTTCGCCAGCTCGAACCGTCCCAGGCGGCGCTCGGCGGCGCCGGTGAACGCGCCCTTCTCGTGGCCGAACAGCTCGCTCTCGAGCAGCGTGTCGGGCAGCGCCGCGCAGTTCACATCTTCACCAGCACTTCCTGGATCGCCGCCGATTCGCCGAGGATGCCGGTGCGCTGCTGGAGGCGCCGCCGCTCGATGAGCCGCCGCACCGTCGCCGTGACTTCGGCGGGATCGGCCGGCTTTACCAGCCAATCGGTGAGCCCCAGCTCGCGGCCGATCTGGTCGGGATCCTCATCGGTCGTCTCGACCAGGCCAAGCGTCGAGACCGCATGCTCGCGCGCCGCCGTCAGGAGCCGTTGCGCCGTGGACTCGTGCAGCCCGCCCGTCAGCACGATGGCATCGGGCTCCCGGCTCGCCGCTCCCTGCTCCTTGCTCCGGACGGCTTGACGCACGTCGTCGAGCGAGGAGACCATCGCGGTGTCGAAGCCAGCCTGCTCCAGGCTTGCATTGACCCGGACGGCTTGCTCCAGGTCATCCGTAGTAATGAGGACGCGGTCAGACATAAGAGGCGGTGTCAGGTGTCTGGTGTCTGGTGTCAGCGCCGCTCACCAAGTCCACGGCGTGCTCGATGAATGTCGCGAGCACGGCCAGTCCTTCCTTCACGCCATTGGTCGAGCCTGGCAGGTTGATGATCAGCGTCTTTCCTCGCGTGCCCGCCTTGCCGCGCGATAGCCATGCGCGTGGGAACCCAGGTCCCGAAGCCGCGCGGATGGCCTCGGCGATGCCCTCGGCTCCACGCTCCAGGATCGCGGCGGTGGCTTCGGGTGTCACGTCGCGCTCTGTGAGGCCCGTGCCGCCCGTCGTGAGCACGACGTCGACTTCGCCGGAGTCCGACCACCGCACGAGCTTCCCCGCGATGCGGTCCGTCTCATCCGAGACGACACTCCGCACCACAACCTCGTAGCCGTGTTCCGACGCCCAATCCAGGATGGCATCACCCGATGTGTCCGCACGCTGTCCCACTGCGCCGAGGTCGGAAACAGTGAGAATGCCGATTCGGATGGGCGGATGGGCGGATGGGCGGATGGGCAGTGCGCTCATTTCTTGGTGCGGTGCGGGACGAATGGCATCTTCAGGGTCTCTGCAGCCACTCTCTTGCCCCGTACGTCGATCTCGAACTTGGTCCCCGGTTTCGCGCGATCGGCCGGCAAGTAGGCCGTTCCGACCGCGGCGTTGACGGTGGGCGTCACCGTCCCGCTGCGCACGATGTCCACCTGTGTCCCGTCGAGAAACACCGCAAAGCCTGGCCGCGCGACGGTCTTCGGCTCGGTCACCTTGAATCCCACGAGCCGCCGCTTCACGCCTTCGAGCTTCTGACGCTTCAGCGCCTCGAGCCCCGTGAAGGGCGAGCCTTTCTCGAGCTTCACGATGAACGACAGGCCGGCTTCGTACGGCGTGGTGGTGTCGTCGATGTCGTTCCCATACAGGGGCAGCCCGGCCTCGAGGCGCAGCGTGTCACGCGCGCCCAGCCCCACAGGCTCGGCGCGTCCCGCACCGACGAACGCGTGCCATAGCGTCTCGGCGTCGCCCGCGCGGCAGTACAACTCGAATCCATCCTCGCCGGTGTAGCCGGTGCGCGAGATGAAGCACTGCACGCCCGCGACTTTGCCTTGCGCGAAGTGGTAATACGGAATCATGGCGACGCCGATGCTCGTGAGCTGGCCGACGAGCGCCTCGGCCTTGGGACCCTGCACCGCGAGCAGCGCGGTCTCGTCCGAGATGTCGCGCAGCCGGACGTTGGCCCCGCCCTTCTGCGCGACTATTGTGTCCCAATCCTTTTTAATGTTGGACGCGTTCACGACCATCATCAGCTTGTCTTCGAAGCGGTACACCAGGCAGTCGTCGACGAACGTGCCGTCCTTGGTGAGAATGCCGGAGTACTGCGCCTGGCCCGGCTTCAGCGCGCCGACGTCGTTGCAGGTGACACGCTGGACGAAGGCGTTGCGGTCCGAGCCGCTGATCTCGAACTCGCCCATGTGCGACACGTCGAACACACCCACGTTCTCCCGCACCGCTTTGTGCTCGGCGGAGATCCCGGCCGGATAGCTGACCGGCATCTCGAATCCCGCGAACGGCACCATCTTGGCGCCGAGTGCGACGTGCACTGCGTGTAGCGGTGTCTGCTTCATGATCCCATCAGCGTCGCGAGAAGGGCCTTTTGCACGTGGAGCCGGTTTTCGGCCTCGTCCCACACGCGGGACTGTGGTCCATCGATGACATCAGCCGTCACTTCCTCTCCTCGATGTGCAGGCAAGCAGTGGAGGAAGATTGCTTTTGGATCTGCGAGTCTCATCAAGTCTGAGTCGACCGTGTACCCCTTGAACGCGTTGCGCCGAGCTTCGGCTTCGCCTTCCTGGCCCATAGAGGCCCACACGTCGGTATTCACGACGTGCGCCCCTTCCACGGCCTCCTCGGGAACCTCGGTCACCATGACGCACCCGCTGTTCTTGGCGGCCTCGAACTTCGCGTGGTTGGGCTCGAACCCTTCGGGGCACGCGAGGCGCAGCTCGAAGCCGAGCACGGTGGCGGCCTCGAGCCAGGCGTTGGCCATGTTATTCCCATCACCAACCCAAGCAACGCGCTTCCCATCCCACCCACCAAGGTGCTCTTTGATGGTGAACACGTCGGCCAGAACCTGACACGGGTGGGTTAGATCGGTGAGGCCGTTGATCACCGGGACCGTGGCGAACCGCGCCAGCTCCTCGACCTCCGCATGGTCGAACGTCCGGATCATGATCCCGTCGACATATCGGGAGAGCACCCGGGCGGTATCCGAAATCGGCTCACCGCGACCGATCTGGATGTCCTTACTGGAGAGAAACAGGGCCCGGCCGCCCAGCTGATAGGCGCCGACCTCAAAGGAGACGCGCGTGCGGGTGGAGGACTTGGCGAAGATCATCGCCAGCGTCTTGCCGGCGAGGGGGGTCTCCCGATACTCACCCCCTGACCCCCTCTCCCGCTGGGAGAGGGGGAACGTCGGTCAAAATGACAGGCTACGATGACAGGACGGATTTTACCCGGGGGCGGGGGGAAGGACAAGGCTGGGTGACGGCGATTTCGTGAGGACGACTCTGAGCCGCGTGCCGTCGGTGAAGGTGTGGTCGCGGGACAGCCGGTCCTGACTGGGGAAGAAGTCCATGTTACGGACGAACGTGTCGGCGGTCTCCCCGAAGAAACCTGATAGTTCTCCCGTCCGCAGGAGATTTTCTCTGCAAGTCTCTCCACTTGACAGTCAGTAGTAGAGGGATAACCTTCCTCCTGGTCCTCAGGAGGAATGCTCTATGGCGGATAAGCCGAGTGATCTCGTTCAAGGCACTCTGGACATGCTCATTCTGAAAACGCTGGCGCTCCAACCCATGCACGGATATGGGATCGGCGTCCGTCTCGAACAGATAAGCAAGGGTGTTTTCCGCCTGAATGCGGGTTCGCTGTTTGTCGCCTTTCAGCGGCTGCAACGAGCGGGGCTGATCACGAGCGAATGGAAAGCCACGGAGAATAGCAGGCGCGCAAAGTATTACGCCCTCACAGGCCAGGGACGAAAGAGGCTCGACATGGAAACACGGGAATGGGGAAGGCAAGTGGCGGCGATCGGCAGAATCTTGGAGGCGTCCTAAGCGAACTATGTCATTCCTCCGAAGCATGGCGGGCGGTCTCCGATCGCTGTTCCGAAAGGAACGGGTCGAAGCGGAGTTGGACGAAGAGCTGCGCGTTTTCGTGGAGATGGCAGCGGAAAAAAAGATGAAAGAGGGAATGAGCCGTGAGGATGCCCTTCGCGCGGTACGCCTGGAGCAGGGGAGCCTTGAAGTCACGAAGGAAATGGTCCGCTCCGCTGGCTGGGAATCCTTTCTGGAGACGTGCTGGCAGGACGTGCGCTACGGCTTCCGCCAACTCCGAAAGAACCGAGGATTCACTGTCGTCTGCGTGCTTACGCTCGCAATTGGCATTGGTGCAACAACAGCAATCTTCAGTATTGTCGACTCTCTCTTGTTGCGACCTCTCCCTTATCCAAATTCCCATAGGATCGTCAGGATTTGGAATACGTTCTCACCCAGGGGAATGACTGAACTCACGGCATCGGAGCCGGAATTCCTTGAATATCGCCAAAGCCAAACTTTTGCCCACGTCGCTGGATTTGCTCTCGGTTCAACTACCTTAACAGGACGTGGAGACCCGGCGCGACTTTCCGTCAGTTGGGTGACATCGGATTTCCTCACTGTCATCGGAACACAGCCCGTACTTGGCAGATCATTCTCACCCGACGAACATGAGCTAGGGCATGATCAAGTTGTAATTATCAGTCATCATTTATGGCGGGACCGCTTTGGATCGAATCCCGCGATCATCGGTAAATCTGTAATCTTGAATAACAGAAGCTCCATCGTTATAGGAGTTATGCCCCCGAGTTTTAGGCTTCCGAGCGGTGACGTAGATTTGTGGCAGCCATTGCCTCTTGCAGCGAATAGTTCCAACCTCGGCAACCATTATTTGAATCTTGTTGGAGACATTAAACCGGAAGTCAGTCTTCAACAATCTCACGCCGAGATGAAAACAATACTCGCTCGTATTGAGCAAAAATATCCCGCCTATTACAGCGGAGCTGTCGGTCTTGGCGTGAATCTCGTTCCTCTTCGCGAGCAGATGGTTGGCAATGTACGGCCAACAATATTGGTCCTGATGGTCGGCGTGGGCTTTATGCTTTTAATTGCCTGTACGAATATCGCCGGTCTGCTTTTGACACGCGGAGAAGTCCGAAAGAAAGAAATTGCCACCAGGATAGCCATCGGTGCCGGTCGAGCGCGTATCATTCGCCAGCTATTAACCGAAAACTTGCTCCTGTTTCTCGCCGGCGGAGCTGTAGGGCTGCTGCTAGCGTTCTTGGGTTTGAAGCTTGTTCCGGTGGAAGAGTCTCTCCCGCTCCAGCAAGTGGTAGGACCCTCACTCGATTTTCGAGTTTTGTCTTTCGCAGTGGTCTCTTGCCTAGCGACTGGTTTGCTCTTTGGCCTGATGCCAGCCCTTAAAACCTCCCATCCTCGCCTGAACGAAATGCTGAAAGAGAGTGGACGGGATGCGATGGGAAGCCGCCACCACGCGCGTACTCGCAGTTTATTGGTCATGTCTGAAATTGCGTTCTCTGTAGTCCTACTGGCAGGAGCAGGACTCATGATCGCAAGCTTGGTGCGACTCCTCGAAGTTCATCTTGGATTCGATTCGGCAAATATCGTCACGCTTCGATTGTCTCTACCAGAATTGCAGTATCCCAACGGCAGATTCGCAATTTTCTACAAGGACTTCCAAGAAAAGGTCCGTAGCATACCGAGCGTAAAAGCGGTGGCAATCGTCAACCAGTTGCCCATGAGCGAAGTCTTGGCGAATTCATCGTTTGAAGTCGAAGGACGGCAACTGGAAACAGGCACGAACATCGCCAACACACAAGTGATCAGTCCCGACTACTTCAGTGTGATGCGAATT
>QHUF01000325.1 GCA_003221075.1 Gemmatimonadota bacterium | reverse complement strand
GTGCGCGCCGCGCTCGACGAGCTGGCCGATTTCGGGCGCCCGAAACGCATTTCGCTCTGCGTGCTGGTAGACCGCGGTGGCCGGGAGCTGCCCATTCAGGCCGACATCGTGGGCAAATCGGTCAAGACCGGACCCGACGAGCGCGTGGACGTGCAGGTGGAAGAGCTGGACGGCCGCGATCAGGTGGACGTAATCCGATGAATGCTTCCGCGACGCTGGGCAAAGATCTGACGGGGCTCGAGCACATGACGCCGGAGCAGATCCGGCTCATTCTCGACACCGCCGAGCCCTTCAAGGAAGTCTCCGAGCGGCCGATCAAGAAGGTGCCGGCGCTGCGCGGCAAGACGATCGTCAATCTGTTCTTTGAGGCCTCCACACGCACCCGCATTTCGTTCGAGTTCGCCGAGAAGCGGCTCTCGGCCGATACCGTCAACGTTGCGGCCACCGGCTCGTCGGTCTCCAAGGGCGAGACGCTGGTGGACACCGCGCGCAATCTCGAGGCGATGCGGATCGACATGGTCGTGATCCGCCATCCGTCGTCCGGTGCGGCCGAGTTTCTGGGCGATCGCATCGCCTCCAACGTCATCAACGCCGGCGACGGCAAGCACGAGCACCCCACGCAGGCGTTGCTCGACCTGCTGACGATCCGCGACAAGCACGGCAAGATCGAGGGCCTCAAGGTTTGCCTCGTCGGCGACGTGCTGCACTCGCGCGTCGCGCGGTCGAATCTCTGGGGCCTCACCAAGCTCGGCGCCGAGGTGGCGGTGTGCGGACCGTGGACGTTGCTGCCGCGCGGCATCGAGGAGCTGGGCGTGAAGGTGTTCGGCCGCATCGAAGAAGCGATCGAGTGGGCGGACGTGCTCAACGTGCTGCGGCTGCAGCTCGAGCGGATGGAGAAGGGCTTCATCCCGAGCGTGCGCGAATACTATCGCGTCTTCGGCGTGACGCCGGAGCGTCTCGAGCGCTCGCCGAGGCCGATTACGATCATGCACCCCGGCCCCATGAACCGCGGCGTCGAGATCGACTCGCGCGTCGCCGACGGGCCGCACAGCGTCATCCTCGATCAAGTAACGAACGGCGTGGCCGTCCGCATGGCCGTGCTGTATCTGCTCGCCGGCGGCCGCGCCGAGCTCGCCGACGCGGCGAAACGAGGCGCGGAGTGACCGGTCCGATCCTGCTGCAAGGCGGGCACGTCATCGATCCCAGCCGCGACTTCGACGGGGTGGCGGACGTGTTGATCCAGGACGGCAAGATCGCGAGCGTCGGCCGCGGGCTCACGCCGCCCGAGGGCGCGCTCGTGCGCAACGTAAAGGGCAGGGTCGTCACGCCGGGACTCGTGGACCTGCATGTCCATCTGCGCGAACCGGGCAACGAAGACGAAGAAACGGTGGCGAGTGGCGCGCGCGCGGCCGCAGCCGGCGGGTTCACGGCAATCTGCGCGATGCCGAACACCGATCCTGTTACCGACAATCAGGCGGCGGTCGGATTCATCGTGCGGCAGTCGGGCCGCGCCGGATTGGCGCGCGTCCATCCGATCGGCGCCGTGTCGATCGGCCAGAAGGGCGAGCGCCTCGCCGAGTTCGGGGAGATGGTGAGCGCCGGCGCCGTCGCGGTCTCGGACGACGGCAAGCCGGTCGTCTCCAGTCACCTGATGCGGACGGCGCTGGAATACGCGCGCACGTTCAACATTCCCGTCGCCGATCACTGTGAGGAGCCGACGCTGGCGGCCGGTGGCGTCATGCACGAAGGCCTCGTCTCGACGCGACTCGGCTTGAAGGGAATTCCCGCCGCCGCTGAAGAGATCATGGTCGCGCGCGATGTGCTGCTGGCCGAGCTGACCGGTGGCCACGTGCATCTCTGTCACATGTCGGCGCGCGGCTCCGTCGCCATCATCCGCGAAGCGAAGGAGCGCGGCATCCGCGTGACGGCCGAAGTGACGCCGCATCACCTGACGCTGACCGACTACGCGTGCGAGGAGTACGACACGCACGCGAAGATGAACCCGCCGCTGCGAGAGGCGGCCGACGTCGCGGCGCTGCGCGGCGCGCTCAAGGACGGCGTCATCGACTGTATCGCGTCCGATCACGCGCCGCACGCGTACGACGAGAAGGAGGCGGCGTTCGACGACGCGCCGTTCGGCGTCGTCGGACTCGAAACCGCGTTCGCCGTGGCGCACACCGAGCTGGTCGAGAGCGGCATATTTACGCTGCCCGAGCTGATCCGCCGCATGAGCACCGAGCCGGCGCGCGTCTTTCATCTTGGCGGCGGCACGCTCGCGCCGGGCGCCCTCGCCGATGTCGCCGTGTTCGATGCTTCCGCGAAGTGGGCGGTCGATCCGACGGCGTTCCATTCCAAGAGCCGCAACACCCCGTTCGCCGGCCGCGCCCTCACCGGACGCGCGGTCCTCACGATCGTCGCGGGCGCGATCGTGCACGACCTGGATCACGCCGGCACACGATGAACCGGAGCGCGGTGGCCCGGCGCATGGCGCTGTGCTGCCGGCAGCTCGCAGCGCGGGGCCTGATCGCCGGGCGGGACGGCAATCTCTCGGTGCGTCTCGGGCCGGAACGGGCGCTCGTGACACCCAGCGGAGTCCTCAAATCGCTCGTGGATCCTGCCGACATGGTGGAAGTCGATTTCTCAGGCAAGGTGCGCCGGCGCGGCTCCCGCAAACCTACCAGCGAGTTGGAGTTACACGTACGCATCCTCCGGCACCGGCCCGACGTGCAGGCCGTAGTGCATGCGCATCCGCCTGCCGCGACTGGCTTTGCCGTTGCGGGCGAAGCGATTCCGGCCAATTTGTTGCCTGAGCTTATTTTCGTGGTGGGACCGGTCGCGCTCGTTCCGTATGGGACGTCTGGCACCCCGGACTTGGGCGACCAGGTCGTCCCCTATCTCGACGGGCATGACGCGCTGCTGCTCGCGAACCACGGTGCCGTGACCATGGGCCGCTCGCTCGATGAGGCCTGGATACGTATGGAAAGTCTGGAACACAGCGCGCGCATTATCCTGGCCGCGCGCCAGGTCGGTCAACCGCAGCCGCTGAGCGCCGAAGCAGTCCGCGCG
>QHUF01000324.1 GCA_003221075.1 Gemmatimonadota bacterium | reverse complement strand
GTGGGGCTACCCCTTCAGCGGCGGCGATCTGTTCGGCGGCAACACCGCCGGCGGTATGGGGACGCCGCTCGCCGTGGTGCAGAGCGGTGAACAAACCTTCGTTGCGCTCTCCTCGCTCGACGACCGCGTACGGACCAAGCGTTTCTACTTTCAGCCGGGAGCGCAGGGCTATCGCGTCGAGCTGGTGCACGAGGTCGAGGGCTGGCTCGACCTGCCGCGGGTCCAAGTCCCCACCTGGCGCATTGGCCGCGCCACGACGCTCGACGCCGCGGTCGCCCCGCACTACGCGCACCTCGAGCGCGCGTATCACTTCCCGCGCTGGGAGACACGTCCGGACGTGCCCGCGTGGCTGCGCCGCACGGCGCTCGTCGTCACGCTGCACGGGATGCACTACACGGGCTACGTCTTCAACGACTACGCCAAGATGCTCGAGATCCTGAAATGGATCGCGACGCAGATTCCCGCCGACCGGGTGCTCGCGTTCATCTCGGCGTGGGACGGGCGCTATTACTGGGACTACCCGGAGTACCGTGCCGCAGAGCGGCTCGGCGGCGAAGCCGGATTCCGTCGCCTGGTGAAAGAAGCGCAGCGGCTCGGCTTCCGCATCATGCCGATGTTCGGCGCCAATGCCGCGAACCGCCACCAGCCATCGTTCGCCGCGATGGCCGATGCGGCCACGGCCAAGGTGGACGGCGACACGATGGACCTGAACTGGGTGGACTGGGACAACGATCGCCACCAGGAGGGGTGGCTCGCGTACATGAACCTGGGCGTCGAATCCTGGCGCCGTTGGCTCACCGGCCGCATCGCCGACGCCATCGACCGCTACGGCGTGGACGCCTACTTCCTCGACATCATCGGCGGCTGGACAAACAACACGCGCGGCGACATGCACGAGGGCGCGCGCCGCCTCGTCGCGGAGCTGCGCCAGAAATACCCGCAGGTGTTGTGCTGTGGAGAGTTCCTCTACGACGCGCTGCTCGAGTTCATCCCGCTCTACCACGTGTACTCACCGCACGGCGTGCCCTACGCCCGCTTCTTTTCGCACCTGTCGGCTCCGGCGCCAGTGCGCGGCTCGAGCGGCGTACACGAGTCGGGGTTCGGGCGCTGGAATGCGGAGACCCTGGGCTTGTCACAGCGTGAAGGGCTGATCCCGACCCTGATGGTGGTGGACGACACCTTCACCAAATACCGCGACCAGATGGCCGCGGTGATTGCGAAAGCGAAGGCCTGGGCGCCGGCGTGATCAGCGCGCCGCGTCTCCCCGAATCATCCGCAAACCGAACACCGTGGCGATCGGGCTCCGCGCCTTCGCCTCGAACCGCACTGTGACCTTGGTCTTGTCCCGCACGAGTACGGGAGGCACGGCGTACTCCACGTCGTAGAAACGCGGTGGATCGGCGAACGCAACCTGCTGCGCGCCGACTTGCGTGCCGTCTACGAGAATGGTGAAGTCCGCGGGTGTCCCGCGCCGGTCTCCGGAGTAATAGGTCGCGATCAGCGTCATCGGGTGCGCGGGCTCGACCGGAAGATCGTAAGAGAACCAGGTGCGGCCGAAACGTCCCGGCCGGCCCATGATGCGCTGCGGGAAGACGTTCTCCCCCGCCTGATAATTGAACTGCCGTTCGAACACCGTTTCGCCTGGCTGGAGCCACGCGACCGTCGCGGCCTCGAGACGCCGCAGCCGCTCCGCCTCCGCGGCGTATGCCGCCTTCTGGACTTCCCATTCCGCCGGGGTGAAGAGATCCCAGTAGGTCGAGTACGTGCGCCGGTGCAAGCGGTAAAACGACATCAGGTTCACGCTCCGCGCGCGGCCCGTGCCGTCGGGCTCCCGGCCGGCATCCGTCGTGAAGTTCCCCGACTCTCCCGCCGGCTTGACCCAATCTGCGACCGCCGCGCTGTCGGTCACGAACACCGGAACGCTGGGTGGCGGCTCGAGGGCCTCGCCTTCCACTTGGCCGCGCCGGCGTTCCGGCCCGATGTCGCCCGCGAGGACGAGCGGCCCCCACATGATGGACGCGCGCTTGGGATTGTCGGGCAGCGGCTCGAGGCGCAGCGACTTGGGCAGCGTGACCTCGACGACGTCGCCGCTCTTCCATGTCCGCGCGATCTCGACGTAGGAGCCCACGGGGAAGGGCCACTCGTACGACCCGCGGCGCGGCTGGCCGCTGTCGCTCGCTGCGGGCGCCGGCTGCTCCACCATCGTGCCGTTCACGCTCACCCGGTAACCGTCCGTCACCCAGTAGGGACGGCGCATCGCCAATATGAACGCCTTGGGTGAGCGCAAGGTGAACGTCAACTTCGCGCGCTCTCCCTCCGGAAAATCGGTCTCCATCGCGAGCCGTACGCCTGCGGCGATCCACTCGGCCGTCGAGGGGGCGAACAGATTCACCCACAGCCGGTCGCCCGCTTCGTAGTACAGGCCGAGACCGTGGAGTCCAGGACTCTCCATGCCCGTCCCGACGTCGCACGTCCAGCTGTGATCCATGTCCTGATATTCGTGCGTCACGCCGCGTCCTACCGGGACCATGTAGCA
>QHUF01000323.1 GCA_003221075.1 Gemmatimonadota bacterium | reverse complement strand
TCCCACGGCGGGGATTTTCTTTACGCGCTGGGTGACGCACTTCGTGGCTCCCGCGTTCATCTTCCTCGCCGGCACGAGCGCCTTCTTTTACGGCCGCAAGCACGCCGATCTGTCCCGCTTTCTGTTCATCCGCGGTGTCTGGCTGGTGCTGCTCGAGCTGACGGTGATTCGCGTCGCGTGGACGTTCAATTTCGACTTCGCGAATTACATGCTCGCGGGTGTCATCTGGGTGATCGGCTGGTGCATGATCCTGATGGCGGGGCTCGTGCGGCTGCGGCCCCGGACCGTCGGTATCATCGGCGTCGCGATAATCGCTCTGCACAACGCCGTCATGCCGTGGCTCGTGGGTCACCTGCCGCTCGGGAAACTCTCGAACATCCTGTACGGCATCGGTCCGGTCGACGGAACGCCGCTGTTGGTGCTCTACTCGATCGTTCCCTGGATCGGCGTGATGGCGGCGGGCTACTGGTTCGGCACCGTCCTGGCACTGGAGCCGGCGCGCCGCAACCGGATCTGCCTGCGCCTTGGCCTCGGCGCCACAGTCTTGTTTCTGGTCCTGCGCGTCATCAACTCGTACGGCGATCCGCAGCCGTGGAGCGCGGCAGGGCGCCTGCCCGCGCTGTTGTCATTCCTCAACGCCAGCAAGTACCCGGCGTCGCTGGACTTCCTGCTGATGACGCTCGGCCCGACGGTCGCGCTGATCCCGCTCCTGGACCGCGTGCGGGGGCGCGTAGCGCAGTGGCTCACGGTCTTTGGACGCGTCCCGTTCTTCTACTATCTGCTTCACATCCCGCTGATTCACGCCCTGGCCCTGATCGTGTCGCAGATCCGAACTGGGAGCGTGGACTCGTGGCTGTTCAACAATCACCCGATGAACCCGGGACCCGCCCCCGCCGGCTACACGTGGAGCCTGGGCCTCCTCTATCTCGTCTGGGCGATTGCGGTCGTGATACTGTACTTCCCCAGCCGCTGGTACGCCGATCTCAAAGCGCGCCGCGCCGGCCAGTGGCCCTGGCTCAAGTACCTGTAAACATTCCTCACTGCGTCGTGCACCATCTGCGCCACCCGCGCCAGGTCCGAATAGCTGATGTACTGCGCCTCGTCGGTGACCTGGTGATAGTCCAGATGCTCGCCGCGGGAGAAGGCGACTGACGGGATTCCATACCGCGCATAGCTGTAGTGATCGGCGCGGCAGTAGTACTGCAGCGGGTGACCGGGCGCGTCGTAGGTGTAATCGAAGACGAACGGCACGGGCTGTTTCGCGTTCGCCGCTTCGAGCATGTCGCCAAACTCGCGGGATATCCGTTTCGCGCCGATCACCTCGAGATAGGTGGGGCTCCCGGCGCCCGTGCCGCCGCGCGGGAAATCGGATGCGGTGCCCCGGCCGATCATGTCTTGGTCGATTTCGCCGACGATCGAGTCGATCGGCACCGTCGGGTGATCGGAGTACCAGCGGGAGCCGAGCAGACCGGCTTCTTCACCGGTGTGACTGATGAACAGGATCGAGCGCCGCGGCCGCTGGTTCCCGCTCGCGCGTGCGAACGCTTCGGCGATTGCGAGAATCGCGACCGTGCCGGAGCCGTCGTCGTCAGCGCCGTTGCGGATGGAGTCGGGGCGCGGCCCACGCACGGCGCGCAGGCTGTCGAGAATTGTCCGGATGCTGGCCTGCTCTGCATCGGTCGTGGAGCGCATCGGCGAGTCGGCGCCCATCGGCCGCACGACGCGGTTGAAGGCGCGCAGGGAATCGTGATCGACGGGACTGCGATCGAAGCCGATGTGGTCGTGGTGTGCCGACAACGCTACGTACTCCTGGCGCAGAGCCGGATCGCGCCCGCGCAAAATACCCACCACGTTGCGCGCCGGCCATTCCACCGGCTTTCTCGAGAAGTCGAATTGGCCGCTGATCGTATTCCCCGCGGTTGCTCCAGGCGTCACCGTCGCGGGATCGCTGCCGAGGACCGCAGTGGCGCCGCGCCGGCTCAGCCAGACGAGCGCGATCGCGCGGGGATTGCGGGACGTGTCGGAGACCGGACGCCCGTCGCGGATGCGGGCGATCTGCTCGCCGCCCAGCTGGTCGAGGGCCACGATCCCCACGGTGGCGGCGTCGCGATAGCGGCCGAGCAACGGACCGATGGCGCGCCGATCGAAACCGGCGGGGACATCGAGGACGACGAACTTGCCGGCGATTCCCGCCGGCGGCACCAGCGACGCGGTGTCGGCGACGGATCCCGCATAGACGATCGGGGTCTGGTCGAGCACCTTGGGCGGCACGGCGAAACTGACGGGCAAGAAGTCGGTGCCGAGCTGCAACGTACTGCCGCCGCTCGTGACGAGGCGTGACTGCGGATCCATGGCCACCACCCAGAAGGGCACCCTCTGGAAATACGTGCCGCGGTCACCCGCCGGCTCGAGCCCCAACCGGCGAAACTCCGCGGCCACGTACGCCGAGACCTTGAATGCGCCCGCACTGCCGGTTGCGCGTCCCATCATCGAATCATCCGCGATGAGATACAGACGCTGTCGCAGATCGGCCGGGGTAATGGCCCGCTGCGTCTGGGCTCCTAATGAACGGCATGCGACACTGACCGACACGACGGCGATCGTGGTGAACAGAAACCGCTTCATGCAGACACGCTCCTCAGGTCAGAAAGCCCCTCCGCCGCCCCCGCCTCCACCACCTCCAGAACTTCCGCCCCCACCAAATCCCGAGCCGCTGGAGCTGCGCGGCGATGACGACATCGTGGTGCTCGCGACGCTCGCCATATGCGCCATGCTGCTGGAGAAATGGCCGACGTTGAAGTTCGTCATGCTCGGCCCGACGTACCATTGCGGCGCCTGCGTGTAGATTCCTTCGAACGCGCGGGCGAATTGCCGCTCGACTCCGAAGGCCATCGCATACGGCAGATACTTGTCGAACAGCTCCGGGTGGCCGACGATGACGCGTTTCAGGTGCTCCGCCTCGACCCGCCGGAGGAATTCCTCGAATCCCAGCACGTGCTCCAGCGCCCGCGTTCCGGCTTCGGTACGCGCCGGCATGATCTGCGCGAACATGATCACGATGGCTGCCGAGATGACGCCGGCGATGATGAACGGAACGGGAGTGAGCAGCGTCAGCTTGGAGAGATACGTGCCACCAACGCCGACCAGCAGGCCGACGCCCACGCCCAACCCCATCCACCTCTGGTTCACTTTGTCGGGACGGTCCCGGTAGAAGCCATTGGCCGTCAATTCATCGAAGATCGCGTCACGAATCGGCGGCAGCTTTCTGTAGAACTCGTTCCTCAGGTCCGACAAGTCGACGGTATCGCCCCGTCCGCCGAAGACGCCGTCAAAGACCTGGGTCTCGTGTCGCGCGAGCGGCTCTTCCTTGTCGAGCCGGTGCAGCGTGTACTCCACGCCGCCGCCGAACAGGCCGAACAGCTTCGGGTTCTCATGCTCTTCGATCCGCAGCTTGCCGCGCACGGCCAGGTCCACGAGCGTGGCCGTGATGTCGCGCATGTCCGCGGAATTGTCGAGCAGCGTGCCCGCTTGCGCCGGCGTCATCTTCGGCGGTGGCTCATACTGCACGGCAATCGGACGGCGCCGGGGATCGCGCCCGCGGCGCCACCAGCTGGCGAACGCAAGGAGAAAGACGGGGAGGGGGATCAGGAGTGGCCAATTGCTCCCCACAATGGCCCACGCCCGGGCGGCACCACTCGGCGCCGTTACCACGCCTTTGTCCCAGCCCACGACGGCGGTCAGCCCCTCATGGTAGCTCAGGGAGTGCGGCATCGTGACGCGAACGATGCTGCTGTCAACCGTCACGCTCGCGTCCTGCGCGGTGGCGCCATAGACGCCGTTGTACGCGATCGCGCGGACACCCGGTGTCTGCGGCGGCAGCTCGATCTCCGCCGTCGCCGCCTCGATCGGTACCTCCCACTCGTCACCGGTCACGTTCCAGTACAGCTCGTCGTGCTCGTCGAAGAACCGCAGTCCATTCGTGGCCCGATAGCGCAGCACGATCGTGCGCGTCGCATCGGCTGTGCCCGGGATCCAGATCTTGTACTTGATGTAGTGGCTCTGCCGGCTCGTCTCGGTGCGCAGACTGTGGCCCGCGTCGTCCTGTGCACTCTCGAGCGAGACGCCGAGCGTCCAGTTCAAACCCCGCGCGGAG
>QHUF01000247.1 GCA_003221075.1 Gemmatimonadota bacterium | reverse complement strand
CTACGAAGAAGAATCGGCACAGCTTCGTGTCCTGACGGACCTTGGAATCGTGATGCTTCGCCTTGGCCAGGTCGGTGATGCAGAGCGAGCACTCGGCGAAGTTGTGCGCCGTGAACGAGCGGGCGCCGAAAGCCTGACGAACGCACTGATCGAGTTGATGCACTGCGCGTCGTATCGTCGCGACCGGTTGGGTTTCGAGCGGTGGCGTGAACGGTGCCTGGAACACCTGCCGCACGCGCCTCCAAATATCCGCGCCGATTTCAGCATGAAAGCCGGAATCGGTTACGCGCGTTTCGGAAACGCCAAGAAATCGGAGGCCCAACTCCGCCAGGCGCTTGAGATTGCTACCGCCCACGGCTTACACGAGCTGGTCTTCCGCATCGAGCCCATACTTGCCGGCGCGAAGGAGTGCGGCGCTCCCGAACATGTCGAAAGCGCCGCTCCTGAGTTCGCGTACGACATCGCGTCGCTGAAGGAAGTTTCCGCCTCCCTAGCGACGCTTGGTACCGAGAGCTAGTGGCAGGTTACCGGATTGTTGTTATCGCAGACGCCGCTCGGACCCGACGCATCGGCACAAGCCGAGGCGGTGAGGGCGAACGAAACGAGAACCAGTGCTAGGGCGAAGCGGATGCGGCGGGACATGATGCCTCCGTGGGCTGGTTGAGAGGTGGGTCGCAAACACCAGCCAACTTGGGCGGAGAACACCGTTTCGTTTAGGGCATTTTTGCGGCATCGTAGGGCGATTTTGCGGCATTAGGGAATTCTTCGGAGGACGTGTAGGGGAATGCTGGTACTCGCTGCGGTCTCAGACCTGCAATATCAGAAACTGCGCAACGCGGTCGCGCCGGATTTCACCCTGGCGCGCGCGCCGACGTGGGATGCCGCCCTCGAAACGATCCGCGGCCGCCCCGTGGAGATCGCCGTCGTCGACCCGATGCTCGGCGGGGCCCGGGGCCAGGAGGTCGAGCGGCTCCGTGTGCTGTTCCCATCGCTCCCGTTGATCCTGTATACCCCCGTGATGACTGCCGAGCTCGCGCCGGTACTCCTCGCGATGGGGAAATGCGGCATCACTCAGGTCGTGTTGAGTCCTACCGAAGACCACCCGGATCGCTTGCGCGGTCTCCTGTCCGAAGAGGCGATGCAGTCCGCCTCGCAGCGGTTACTCGACCAGCTCACGACCGCGCTCGCGCCGTTGCCAGCCGAGCTGCGTTGGGTGCTAGAAGACGCCATGCGCAGCCCCGGCGCCGTGCAGACGATTCAGCAGGTCGCCGCGCGCGCCCGCGTGGACCGCGGCACCTGCGCGCGCTGGTTCGCGCGGGCCGGTCTGCCGAGCCCGCGGGATATCCTCGCCGCCGCGCGGGTCCTCTATGCGCACCGCCTGCTCAAGGACCCGGGCTTCACGATCGAGGATGTCGCCAAACGGCTCGGCTACGCCCAGGCGAAGACGCTCCAGCAGCACGCGCGCAAGTATCTCGGCCTCACCGCCGGCGAAATGCGCCTGTCGTTGACGGCGGACGAGGCGACCGCCCGCATCGTCCAGGGATTCCTGACGCCCGCGCGTCGCGAAGCGGCCAACGTCTCATGATGACCTCCCCCCCGCGCAAACCGGCGACCGTCCTGATCGTCGATGACGAGGCGGGCCTGCGCCGCGTGCTCGAGCGGTACCTCGAGCGCCACGGCTATCGGGTGCTGAGCGCCGGCACGGCCGAATCGGCCTACGAGATGCTGGCCGGTGAAACGGCGGATGCGCTGCTGCTCGACATTCATTTGCCCACGATGTCGGGGCTCGCGCTCTACCTGGCGATCATTCACCGCTGGCCGGCGCTCGAGGGGCACATCGCCATCATGACGGGTGACGCCGAAGCGCACGAGGTGCGCACCTGGCTGGACCATCACCACTGCACCGTCATTCGCAAGCCGTTCAACCTGCAGCAGGTGGCGGATTGGGTCTCATCCGCGCTGCAACGCGACCGCTCGTCGGGCGCGATGGACGCATGACGACGGTCGCACACGCCGATCCGTTGCACGTCCTGCGGGAATACCGAAACCTTGCGCCCTGGAATCTCCGAGACCTGTCCGTCGTGGTCGGGGCGGTCCTCGATGCGTCGGCGGTGACGCCGATCAATGCGGCCGCTCGCGCCGCGCCGAGCGAGCGCACGATCCGCTTTTACGTGACGCGGGGGCTCGTGAGTCCTCCCGAGGGGCGGGGGACTGCCGCGACCTACTCCTACCGCCACTTCCTCCAGCTGCTCGCCATCAAGTTGCGGCAAATGGAGGGCGCGACGCTCGCCGCGATTACCAAAGACATGCACGACCAGACGGGGGACGTCCTGGAGCGGCGCTGCGCCCAGGTCCTCGGCACCTCGCTGCCGACGCCCGACCGGCTGCCGCTGAAAGGCGCCGAGGGGATGCCGCGCGGTCGCTCCGGCCGTGCGCTCACCGCGTGGCTGACGCGCGACGCCGAAAAGGAAACCGGCGGCCCGACGACCTGGCGTCGCATCCCGGTGACGCGCGGCGTGGAGCTGCACGTCGATGCCGACCACCCGCTCGCCCGGCTCGGCTCCGACGACCAGGGGCTGGCGGAGACCATCCGCCAGGCAATCGCGAAACTCCTGCCACACAGCACGTAATACATCTGTACGGGCGCAGCATGCTGCGCCCCTACCATTACAGGAGACGATAATCATGTGGGTGCTGCTGGGACTCGTAGTCATCGTTGGTCTCTGGATGGTGAGCGCGTATAACGGGCTCATCTCGCTGAAGAACCAGACCGTCAATGCCTTCAAGCAGATCGACGTGCAGCTCAAGCGCCGCCACGATCTGATCCCGAATCTCGTCAACGCCGTCAAAGGCGCCATGGATTTCGAGCGCTCGACGCTCGAAGCGGTGATTCAGGCGCGGAATCAGGCGGTGAAGGTGAATGCCTCCGGGCCGGAGGCAATCAAGCAGATCAGCCAGGCGGAGAATGCGCTCTCCGGTGCGCTGTCCCGGTTGCTCGTCACCGTAGAGCGCTATCCCGAGCTCAAGGCGACCGGCAATATCGCGCAGCTGCAGGAGGAGCTGACGTCCACGGAGAACCGAATCGCGTTCTCGCGGCAGCTCTATAACGACACCGCGACGCAGTACAACACCAAGCAGCAGCAATTCCCCACGACGCTCGTGGCGGGCCTGGCGCACGCGGCACAGACGGATCTGTGGGAGATCGAAGATCAGGCTGAACGGGCGGTACCGCAGGTTGACCTCTCCCGACGGTAATCTCTTTCAACAACAGGAAGCCAATCGCCGGCGCACGACCTGGCTGGTGATTGGCTTCGTCCTGTTTTTCGCCTGGTTGGGCTTCGGCGGCGACTACGTGTGGGCGCTGCAGGGCCATCATCCGTTTCCGTGGGTCGGCCTGGTGCTCACCACGGTCGCAATCTTCACCGTGTGGCACACCTACAAAACCGGGCCGGAGAAGGTCCTGTGGGCGACCGGTGCGCAGGAGCTGAGCGATCCGAAGACCGACGCCGAACGGCAGGTCGCCAACGTCGTCGACGAGATGGCGGTCGCCGCCGGCATACCCAAGCCGCAGATCTGGATCATCCCGGACGACGACCCGAACGCCTTTGCGACGGGTCACGGTCCCAATGACTCTCACATCGCGGTGACGCGCGGGTTGCTGAAGATCTGCAACCGCGACGAGCTCCAGGCAGTGATCGGCCACGAGCTGGGCCACGTCAAGAATCTCGACGTGCGTTTGATGACGACCCTGGCGGCGCTCGTCGGCGCGATCCTCCTCGTGCGCGAAGGCATGGGCCGGATGATGCGCGGCGGCGGCCTTCCGGTGCGGGGAGGCAGGAAGTCAAAGAACGCGGGGCCGCTGCTCGCGATCCTGCTCGCGCTGTGGGTCATTTCCTGGATCGTTGCGCCGCTCGTGACCCAGCTGCTCGCGCTCGCGGTCAGCCGGCGGCGCGAATATCTCGCCGACGCCATGAGCGCGCAGTTCACGCGCAATCCGCTGGCGCTCGCCAGCGCGCTCGAAAAAATCGAGGGAGCCGCGGCGCCGACCACGTCGATCAAGAGCGGCGCGGCGCACCTTTGCATCTGCGACCCATTGGGGCGGCGACTCACGAACCGCGAGGGCTGGCTCGCCGACCGGTTTGCCACACATCCGCCGATGAGCATGCGGATCTCGCGGCTGAAGGGCATGGGCTATGCCCAGCTCAAGAAGGAGGGAGGACTCCCGGTGTGATCGGGAGGGGGTGGTTGCGCCGGCGGGCGCTGAGAACCATCCACCAGTTTCGCGCCCGCCTGGCGCGCTACAAGCTGCAGGAACGGCGCCTTGCCCGCGCCGCGCTCACCGACGATCCCGCGATCACCGCCGCCGTGCAGGCGCACATGGCCGAGCATGGCCTTTCGGAGAAGGCGGTGCGGCGGCAGGTGCGGAAATACCTGGACGAAATCATTCCCCATTTCAACGTGTTGTCGTATTACAAGATCGGTTACAACGTCGCGAAGATTCTCGTCAATCTCCTGTACAAAACGAGTGTCGATTACCAGGACGAGCGCGCCCTCGAGCGGATCCCGAAGCGCGACGTGGTCGTCTACCTCATGAATCACCGGTCCAATGCCGACTACATCGTCGTGGCATACGTGCTCGCGCACGGCGTGCACGTGAGCTATGCCGTCGGGGAGTGGGCGCGCGCCTGGCCGCTCGAGTACGTCTTCAAGTCGTTCGGGGCCTACTTCATTCGGCGGCGGTTCCGTGAGCCGCTGTATCACACCGTGCTCGAGCGCTACGTCCAGCTCATCACCCGCAACGGCGTGACGCAGGGGATTTTTCCCGAAGGCGGCTTGTCGCGCGACGGCAAGCTCCGGCCGCCGAAATTGGGCCTGCTCGACTACATCTGCCGCACCCTGACCGACCCGGCATTCGACCGGGACATCTGGTTCGTGCCGGTCGCATTGAATTACGACCGCGTGCTCGAGGACCGTTCGCTCATTCGCGAGCTCATTCACAACGGAGACAGGCCCAGCCGGCTGGTCCAGCTCGGTACGGTCGTCTCCTACCTCGTCAGCAACACCGTGAGACTTCTGACCGGCCGGCTCAAGCGGTACGGGCGGGTCGCGGTGAACTTCGGCACGCCCCTGTCGCTGGGCGCGTGGCTCAAGACGGCGCCCAGCGAGGTCTTGTCGCTCCCCAGGGAAGCGCGCCTCCCCGAGCTCGAACGGCTGGCCCGCGAGATGCTGGTGCGCATCGGGGCGATCATTCCGGTCACGCCCGTGCCGCTGGCCGCCGCCGCGCTGCTCTCCTTTGGCCAGACGGTCATCCAGAAGAACGCGCTGCTCGAGCGCATGGACCAGCTGCGGGACCGGCTCCTGGAGGTGAACGGCAAGGTCGTACGGGGCGGGGCGCGGATCGGCGAAGTCTGGGATCGTGCCTGGCGGATGCTGCGGATGCGCCGGTTGGTCGTCGCAGACGGCGACACGCTGGTGGTATTGCCGCGCGGCCGCCCGCTGCTCGAGTTTTATGCGAACTCGATCGCGCACCTCATTCCCATTCGCGGGCCTCGGCTGCCGTTCCATAAGGCCCACGAAGTGGACACCAACCTCCCGAGACTCATGACATGATGGTACTGCTCGCCTTCTTGACACTCCAGCAGGCGGATCTGGTGGTGACGAACGCCCAGATCTACACCTCCGATGTGAATCGGCCGGTCGTCGAGGCACTCGTGGTGCGCGCCGGGCGGATCGCGTTCGTGGGCAGCAACCGCGGCGCCCTGGCGCTCGCCGGCCCGCGCACGGAACGGCTCGATCTCGCCGGGAAGACGGTGATCACCGGAATGGTGGATGCGCATGCTCATCTGCTCGGGCTGGGCCAGGCGCTGCGCACGGTCGACCTCGTCGGTACGCGCTCATACGACGAGGTCATCGCGCGCGTGGTCGAGCGCGCCAAGACGGCGCGGCCCGGCGAGTGGATTCGCGGACGGGGCTGGGACCAGAACGACTGGGCCGACACCCGCTTCCCGACGCATGCGGCGCTCTCCCGCGCGGTGCCCAACAATCCTGTGTATCTCACGCGCGTCGATGGACACGCCGCGCTCGTGAACGCGAAGGCGCTCGAGCTGGCCCAGGTTACCGCGGCGACGCCCGACCCGAGCGGCGGCCGGTTCATTCGGGATTCTGCCAATAATCCAACCGGCGTATTGGTCGATAACGCCCAAGGCATCGTGGGTCGAGTCATCCCGGTGCCGTCGCGTGCGGAGCTGAAAGAGCAGACGCTCGCGGCGATTGCGGAGGCGAATCGCTGGGGGTTGACCGGCATCCACGACGCCGGCGTCGCTCCCGAGGGCATCGCGGTCTATGAGGAATTGGCGAAGGAAGGGCGCTACAACCTGCGCAATTACGTCATGGTGCGATCTAGCGATTCAGTTTTGGACGCTTTCATGCAGCGCGGACCACAGAAGGCGCTGTACGACGGCCGGTTATGGATCCGGGCGATCAAGCTCGTGGCCGATGGCGCGCTGGGGAGCCGGGGCGCCGCCTTGCTAGAGCCCTACAGTGACGATCCGGGCAACACCGGGCTAATCACCACGCCGCCGGAGCGCATCAAGAGTGTGGCGGTGCGCGCGCTCAAAGCGGGATTCCAGCTCAATGTCCACGCGATTGGTGATCGGGCCAATCGCATCGTGCTCGATCAGTTCGAAGCGGCGTTGCGCGAGGTCCCGACCGCCGATCACCGTTTCCGAATCGAGCACGCCCAGATCCTGCGGTACCAGGATATCCCGCGCTTCGCAGAGCTCGACGTCATTCCCTCTATGCAGGGCAGTCACCAGACGAGCGACATGTACTGGGTGCCGAACCGCCTTGGCTGGGCCCGCGCGCAGGGCGCGTACGCCTGGCGCTCACTCCTGAATACCGGCGTCGTGATTCCGAACGGCTCCGATTTCCCGGTCGAGGCCGTGAACCCGCTGATCTCCTTCCACTCGTTCTTCACACGGCAGGACGCTGACAATTTCCCGCCGGGCGGCTGGATGCCCGAGCAACGCACCACGCGCCAGGAAGCGTTGCTGTCGATCACGCTGTGGCCCGCCTATGCGGCGTTCATGGAAAACGAGAGCGGCAGCCTCACGGCGGGAAAGTATGCGGACTTCGTGGTGCTGGATCGCGACATCATGGCCGTCGCCCCGGAAGCGGTGCTGGGCACGCATGTGCTGCTGACCGTGCTGGGCGGCAAAGCGGTGTACCGCGCTAACTCCAACTAACTGAACACGTTCAAAAACACCCTTGACGGCCGCGCGCTGGCCGGCAAGATTGTCTGTAGTTGAACGTGTTCAAAAATACTCTACCGCCCCGGAGGAGGCCCGGTATGGTCAACACCTATCTCTTCTACCTCGCCCTGAGCATCGCCCTGACCGTCTGGGTGGGACACACGCTGCACAAGAACGGCCGCCCATTCCTGCTGCACGCCTTTGACGAGAATCCGCTCGTCACGGACTCGATCAACAACCTGCTGCTGGTCGGGTTCTACCTCGTGAACTTCGGGTTCGTGAGCCTGGCGTTGCGGGCCACCCAGCCCATCATCGGCCTTCAGGGAGCCATTGAGCTCCTGTCCGTGAAGATCGGGCAGGTCCTGATGGTGCTCGGCGGCATGCACTTCTTCAACATGCACATGCTCCACAAACTCGGCCGGCGGAAAGCGAAGCTTGCCGCGGGCTCGCCGCCGCCACTCTCACCGCCCGGTCTCGGCCATACAGTCTTACGCGGTGCCGCGTGAAGCAGCGACCCAAAGCAGTTGCCACCAAAGCCAAGATCCTCGAAGCCGCGCTCGACCTGTTCCGCGAGCGCGGCTACGAGGCGGCGACGATGCGCGCGATCGCCGAGCGGGCCGGCGTCGCCCTGGGGAACGCGTACTACTACTTCGGCTCCAAAGAGCACCTGATCCAGGCGTTCTACGATCGCACGCACGTCGAGCATGTTGCCGCGGTCGGAACGAAGCTCGACGATCTCAAGGATTTCAAGGCGCGCCTGCTCCTGGTCATGCGCGCGAAGCTCGAGTCGATCGAACCGTATCACCGGTTTGCGGGCCTGCTGTTTCGGTCCGCGGCAGATCCGGCGAGCCCCCTCAACCCGTTCAGCGCCGAGTCTCAGCCGGTGCGTCAGGAAGCGACAGAGATTTTCCGGAAGGTCGTAGCGGGGTCTCGCGGACGGATCGCTCCGGAGCTGCGCGCCGAGCTGCCGAATCTGCTGTGGCTGTATCACATGGGGATCGTGCTGTTCTGGATTCACGACACGTCGAAGGGACGCCGCCGCACCTGGCGGCTGATGGAACGATCAGTTGATCTGATTGTGAAGCTGGTAGGCGTGGCGTCCCTTCCGTTGATGGGCCCGGTCCGACGGGCGGCTTTGGGAATGGTGCGCGAGCTGCGCGGGTCAACCCAGGAGTCCGCGGCGTGATTGTTCTGCGATTCTTAAAGGATGTCGCTGCGTGCGGGATTCGGCGCGACGATTCTGGCACAAAAACACGAAGCCCCCGGGACGGCTTGATACTCCGCCCGGGGGCTCCGACACATTGGTTACCCGGAGTCGAGGGCTTGCGCCCTTCGTTCTTCTCTCTGCCGCCACCTATGGACTGTTTCGTCCTCGGTAGGGCAAACAGAGGCTCCGGCTTCCATCCCCAGGCAACCCCGTCGGGTCGCTCGGTTCACCAATGTGAGTGCTACGGGTCAGATCGGGTCGCGGACCGACCTTCCGCACTGCACGTCGAGGCACCATTTCGACGTGGCTAGGACAACGCGACTGGCCCCAGCTGTCCGACCCGGTGAGTTGACTCCCGGATCAACGAGCGCCTGAGCCCTTGGTTGCATCGGCGCCCTCCCCGGAATTTCCGTTCGGACTCGAGTTAAAGGCGTTGTTGAGACGCCAGGTCCCAACCCTTCCCTTCAACTCGCGTGACATCAATATAGGGGTGCTCAAAAACCGCGCAAGTGCCGATGTTTCTTCGGGTTAGCTCACTTCGATGTGCACGGCGTGTGGAGAGTAAAAGCTGATTCCGCAACTTGTTCCGGGGGTCGTCCACATGATGTGGAGTTGTGAATCCACAGCACGCACGTTCCCACATCGGGGTATTTACCCGTCTATAGCCACCTCGCAGTAGGCAAATGGCTGGTCCGACTCACTGGGGACGAATAGAAATCCCGCGCCGCTCGTGGCATACCAGCCGGCGAGCAGCTGTGTCGAACGACCGACCGCGGGCTCGGCGAACAATGCCTGTGTCCAGCGACGGATGTGACGTAGCTCCGGCGCGCGACGTGATAACAGACTCAGCGCTGCGCCCAAACCGTGCGTAGCTCTTAGAAAGTGTGCGATCGCGTGGCCGCGTTGTGCGAAGATGTACGAGCGGACTCCCGGCTCGTCATACAGCAGGGTACCTTCGTACGGATCGGCTGGTGGCGCGTCCATGCGAGGACCGAAGTAGACGAAGACGCGGTTGTCTCCGTCCCTGCGCTCCACGACCACGGCGGCCGAATCCGGGCCGAGGCGCGCGGCATGTACGAGGTCTTCGGCGGCAAGAATGCCGACTTGGGCTGTCCACTCGAGCGCCGCGAGGGCTTGGTCGAGCGGGAGGCCAACCGCGTCGTCGTAGGCAATGAGGCGCGGCGCTTCACCGGCGCGCTGAAAGAAGTGAGCAAGCGCGTCGGCGCGGTCCTCAAAGGTCCGCATGATGCGAGTAGTTGCGGGAACGGCCATCCGGGGATAATAACGGAGCCGGAATTCAACTGTTAGAGGAGTGATCAGCGATGTTGCTGGGATTGGTGATGGTTATCACGGTGGTCGCGTACCAGCAGGACACCGTTACGCACAAGGACTCCGTGCCGCCGCCACCGGTGCCGGCACCGGCCCCTCCCTCGCCCCCCCCGGCGGCCGCGCCGACGATCGAGCAGATCCGGTACCTGGCAGGATTGAAGACCGCCACCCGCGGCGTCGCACAGATCCGCGACGGCGTGAACCGCGTCGTGCGCACGCAGCAAGCCGATTCGCTGACCCGCCGCCGCGCGGCCCGGCGCCTCGGCGGACTCTGCGGCACCGCACGGTCATTCATCGTGAGCGGACGGCCGAAGATGCAGGCGACCGCATACGCGGACTCGATGCGGATTCTGGCAAAGCAGTTGACGGTACGGCTCGATTCTTTGAACGCGTCGCTGCTGGTCTGCGAGAAGACCGCGGGGAAGGATCCGAGCACGGTGGCGACGACGCTGACGGGTCGGCTGAAAACATACGACGACGCGTTGCTAGCCTTCCGTACCGCTCTAAAACCGGACAGCACCAAAACGGCCAGCCAGCAGTAGCGAAGGGTGGTTTTCAGTGGAGCGTGATTAGCTAAACCTAATCGCTGCTTGCTGTTAGCCACTGCTGCGTCTGTTGCGTCTGCGGTGTCTCTAACTGCTAGGGAACTGGTTGCTGTTTCGGCTCGAGTCTCAGAATCCAGAGCCCCGTATTGATATCCGGAACGAAGATGTTCCCATCCTTCACTACTGCTCCCCACGCGAACGGCGCTCTGCGATGACCCAGTGAGTCGACCGTCAGAATCCAGCTCATTTCTCGCCCTTCGCGCAGCAAGTCGCCCTTCAACTCCCCGGAGATATCGACCGCACGCGCGCCTCCCTGATAGTTGCCGAGGTAGAGCGTATCGCCCACGACCCAGACGTTGTGGACGCCACCGTCGGTCGGTTCGTACCAGGCGACCTCTCGTGGCTTCGAGATGTCCGAGACGTCGATGACGTGCAGTCTGCCGAAGGTCAGGTTGTTGCCGTCCTGCAGACCTTTGCTCGGATGTGCCGCGTACACCTCGTCACCCACGAACACATACCGCCCCTGCTTCCACGCGGTGTGGGTCCCGCGCACGAATCCCTGTCCCCAGAACTGTGAGACGCGGGAGTACACCGCATTCAAGTCGTACTTGAACTGCGAGACGAACTGCGGATTCGTTGGGCTTCCACCCTTCATCCCGTTGCCGACATCGAGGATCACGAGGCCGTCGTTCCAGTACGCGAGATAGGCGAGCCCGTCGACGACCATGATGTCGTGCAAATATCGCCCGGCCTCGGTCTGCTCGGTCTGCCAGCGGGCGACCTCTTTGGGGTGCTGCGGATCCTGAATGTCGATCACGCGCATCGAGCCGGTCGCGTCGTCGGTGATATACGCGTAACCTCTGTAGACGTAGGAGCTGTGGACCCCGCCCGAGACGGTTTGCGTGTACTCGGAGACCGGTTTGGGATGACAGGGGTTACCCGCGTCGAAGACGACGATCCCGTTCTTGCGATCCGACGCGCCTTCCCGTGAGAAGACGCCATACTTTCCGTCCTCGGTCGTCATGACGTCGTTGACGATGCGCGCGTTCGTCATCATCGAGTCGATGATCTTGGGATGCGTCACATCGGTGATGTCGATCGCGTACACACGGTCGGCGATCGTCGAGAGGTACGCGCACGTCCCCGACGGATGCACCCACACCTCCGCCGCGCTCATCGTGATCGGGACGCGCCCCCGCACTTCGATCCCCCGCCCGACTTCGCGCGGCGCGACGTGCACGACGGCGTCTGCGTCCTTCCCGCCGATCGATGCCGTCACGGTGTAGTCGCCCGCGAGCTCGGCGACGAACGTGCCGCTCGGCTCAATCGACGAGATACCCGGACCTGCCACGACGGCCCAGTCGACGGCGACGTCCCCGACCGGCCGGCCAGCCGCGCTGCGCGCGGTGGCGGAGAATTTCACGACATCACCCGTGCGCACGTTCGAGGTCGCGGGCTCGATGGTGACGCGAGCGACGGTGTTCGGGAGCACCTGAAGGGCCAGCGCTTCCGTCGCCGTCCTGGCCGTCGCAGTGATCGTCGCGCGACCCGGAGCGACCGCCCGCAGCCGGCCATCGTTCGTCACGGTCGCGATGCGTGGATTGCTCGACGTGAAGGTCACCCGATCGGAACGACGGTCGCCGTGCCGCGAGAACGGCGTAGCCGAGAGCGTGAGTCGCGAACCGGCGACCAGGCGAGCGGGCCGCGGATCGAGTTCAATGCGGGAAGGCGGTTCGGGCAGAACGTGTACGACGGCGGTTCCGAACACCTGATTTCCCTGCACGCCTGGCACGTACGCCACCGCCGTGACACGCGAGTAACCCTGATAGCCGCCGGTGAATACGCCGGTCGAATCCACCTGTCCCTGCATGGCGCCGTCATACCATCCGAACTGAGCGCCGGGGACCGGCTGACCCGCTGCGTCGAGTGCCCGAGCCGTGAACTTGAGTTTGCCGCCGACCTGCACTTCGCCGCCGGAGGGCTGTACTTCGACTTTGGCGATTTGCGCGGGCGGTGCGGTGGTGCTGGTGGCCTGTTGAAGGACGACTAACGACAGTAACGCGGGCAGCAACATGTGAACGCCTCCGTCCGACGGCAGGTAAAGGGACTCTGAGGTTATCGCGCATTTCGACGGCTCGGAAGTGTTACGATGATGTCGCAATAGTGACCGCGCGACGAAACGGCAGTCGCAATTGACAGCTACGAGGGGCGTTAATACTTTTGCCCCCGGTTCAAGCATACGTGGCACCGTCACCGGCTGTCTGCGCTTCCGCGAGGACCACATGTCTCGCGGATTTTTGTTTGAGCCCGTCCCACGACCGCGGTGGCGTGGGTCGTTCCAGTCCGGGGCAGTGCCCCATTGTGCTGAGGTCTTAACGGTATGGCTAAGGGTAAGGTGAAGTGGTTTAACGACGCGAAGGGCTTTGGCTTTATCGCGCAGGAGTCGGGTCCAGACGTGTTCGTCCACTTCACAGCGATCCAGGCGGAGGGGTTCCGGAGCCTCGCAGAGGGCGACAACGTCGAGTTCGACGTTGCCCAGGGACCAAAGGGGCTGCAAGCGCAGAACGTTCGTAAGGTTTGAGTTGCGTAGGGGCGCAGCATGCTGCGCCGCTACGAAACGGGCCCGGGTCACACCGGGCCCGTTTGCTTTTCTTATATTGGCGCCATGACTCCTGCGATCCTCTTCCTCCTGCTCGTGCAGGCGCCGCAAGCCGCGTCAGCGCCGCGACCGTTCGCGTATCGCGGATTCGCGCCGGGGATGCCCTACCGTGATTTTGCTTCCCGCGCCCGCAGCATCGCGCAGGGTGACAGCGATATCCTGGCGTGTCAGACGATGCACAATACAGCACAGGTGATGGACTGCGGTGTTCGCGTGCGAGATCCGGTGGACAGCGCACGTTTCTATTTGAGCGCCAATGTCATCGAGGGTCGGACGTCGGTCATTGCGTTCGTGGATTCGGGGAAGGTCGCGCTGGTGCGCCGGACGCAGGATCAGATTCGCAAGCAGCTGGGTGCGCCGCATCGGCGTGAGCGCAGCATGTGGGAATGGACCAAGGGCCGGCGGTTCATCCGGCTCAACTGGCGCGGCGGTCGTGATTGGCGCGTGATCTCGATCACACTCAACGACCGGGATGTGCTGGCTCGGATCGCCCACTATCGGCCTGCGCCGCGGCCTGCACCGCGGCCGGCCAAGAAGCCCTAGCTCAGAGCGCTGACACCAGGCGCTCGGCGAGCTGCGCGATTCCCTGCGATCCAGTGATCTGGTCTACCCAGCGCGGCGGCAACGCCACGTCTCCGTACCGCGCGCCGAGCAGCGCACCCGCGACAGCGGCATTCGTATCGGTGTCGCCGCCAGCCTGGGCGAGGGCGATCAGCGCCTCCTCGAGCGAGCGGTCGTGCGCCACGAACCAGAACGCGATTTCCACGCAGTGAACCACGTAGCCGGCCTCACCGGCTCGCGCGATCGGGAGATCGCCCTCGCGCTCGCGCGGCACGCGGTGGATCGCGTCGCGCAGCACGCGCGGCGCGCGGTCACCGATGCGGTGCATCACCTCGTCGATGAAGTAGATGTTGCCATGCAACAGCTCGCGCGCCGCGAGGTTCACGGCGGCCGCACCCCAGGTACAGCGCGCGTCGGCGTGCGTGATGGCGGCCTGCTGGGTCGACACGCGAATGAGGCGATCGGGATCGTCGTGATAGCGCAGCGCGACCGGAATGCAGCGCATCACGCTGCCGTTGCCGGCCGAGCGGCCCGGATTCTCCTGGTTCGCGAGCTGGCCCGCTTCGAACGGGTCCTTCCCGCGGTCGACCAATGTGAGCGCACGCCTGGTCGTGATCCCGATCCCGCGGCCATCCACCTTCATCCATTTCACCCAGCGACCCGCCACGTCGTTCGCGTCGAACCCCTTCGATGCCAACAGCGATTCGCCGAGCAACAGCGCCATCGCCGCATCGTCATCGTAGGGGGAGTTCTTGGGTGGTGGGGCGAGATCGACGACGCCGTTCGGGAAGGCTTTGCGGATGGCTTCCGGCGTTCCCAGGTGCTCGGTGGGGACGCCCAACTGATTGCCTGCGACAAGGCCCAGCAACGCGCCCCGGGCGCGCGATACGAGCTGTGGGTCTCCCCGGTCCATTGGGCCACAAATTAACACCGGCCATGGCCATCGTTGTGGGACTCGCGGGGGTGTACGTCGTCCTCTCGGTCGTGCTCTGGGCGCTGCAAGAGAAGATCACGTTCCCGGCACCTCGGGCGCCGCTGCCAGATCCCGTGCAAGTCCTTGGATACGGCGAGCAGATCGAGCTGCGGATGCAGGATGGCACTCGGCTCCTTGGATGGTATTTGCCGCCCCTTCGCCGCCCTTCCCCGCCCTCCGCCGCTCTTCTGTGGTTCTACGGCAACGGTGAGACGATCGCCGCCATCTGGCCGGTAATCCGGGATTTCCGGCCGCCCAACGCAGCGCTGCTCGTCGTCGATTATCCGGGTTATGGAGCGAGCGGCGGCCGAGCCACCGAAGCGGGCATGTATGAGGCCGCCGATCTCGCTTACAACGCGCTGATCACGCGTCCGGACGTCGATCGCCAGCGCATCTATGTCTACGGCCGTTCCCTGGGGAGCGCGGCCGCCACGCATACGGCCGCTACGCACGAGGTGGCAGGTCTGATTCTCGAGTCACCCTTCACCAGCGCGCATGGAATGGCGGCCCGCCATTACCGCATCTTCCCGTCGTTCCTGGTGCGACTCGGGTTGGACAACATCGGCCGGATGCAACGCATTCACTGCCCGACTCTCATCTTCCACGGGACCGCCGACATGCTGGTGCCCATCAGGATGGGTCACGATGTTGCCGCCGCAGCCGGTGGTCCGGTGGAGTTCGTGATGATAGAGGGCGCGGGGCACAACGACACCTACGACATGGGTGGGAACGCGTACAAAGCAAAACTGGCGGCCTTCGTCAAATAACGACGACCGGCTCGAGCCGGTCCTTCTCCTCCTCAAAAATGCGCTGCGCCTCATCGAGCGCCCGAAGCACCTTCGGCTCTTCCGGATCGGGGAACTTGCTGTTTGGCGCCACCTTGCCCGTGAGCTTCCGCACGGCGACGAGCGCTCGCGTCACTTCGCACCGGCCGGCGTCCGCGGCGGTGTGACCGGCCACGAGCAGCTCCTCGAACAGCGGCAGCGCCGCGGGGTCGCCGAGGACGTAGAGCGATTCGAGAATCTTCGGCGCGAGGAAGCGACGCATCATCTCGTCCCCGCGAATCCGCTGGAACAACGCGATCACATTTGGCGCCTGACCAGGATAGTAGCGCGCCGCTTCGACCGCCGCGGCGACAAAGGCATGGTGTGCGCCCGGCGTCTGCAGATACTTCGCGAACAGCGGCCACGCTTCTTTGGGATGGCGCTCGGCGAGGGCCAGAAACGCGAAGTACCGGCGCCCCAGCGGCGCCTGGGTATCGGCAATGACGGTGCGCAGACCCGCGACGCCCCAGCGTGCCCCAACCAACGCCGCGGCGGCGGCATGCTGCCAGCGTTCCAGCTCCGGCACGCGAAAGGTCACGATGTGGGGATCGAGGAACGCGCGACAGCGTTCCAGCGTCGCGAGCAGGCGGCGATCGACGGCCGCGAGCGCCGGCTCGAGTTTTTCGGTGTTGGCGCGGCGCGCGAGCGCGAGCGCCTCCCATCCCAGCTGCCCCAGATTCAACTCGTCCCACATGGCCTCCAATTCGGCGGCGCCCTTCGCGACGACGAGACGCTCGAGTCCCGCCGCAAATCCACACAGCTGCCGAATCGCATCCACGCACGTAATGTGGAAAGCGCGTGGATATTGCGCTATCCCATTCGCAGCTTTAACCTTGCCCGCTCATGCGCAGGTGCCGGGCCCTCCTCGCCGCGGTTTGCTCGCTTACTGCCTGCTCCGGTGGAAGCAGCCGCGAGCCCATTGTCCTCGGGCTCGCCGGACCCTTCTCCCAGCCCCGCGGCGTATCGATGCAGCATGCCGCGGAGCTTGCGGTCAAGGAAATCAACGCCCGGGGCGGAATTCGAGGACGGCCGCTGGCGCTGCGCATCATGGACGACAGCGGACTTGGGGATGTCGCTATCCGGATCGCGCAACAGCTCGCGGACGACCCGGCCGTCGTCGCGGTCGTCGGACATCTCACGTCGAGCGCGTCGCTCGCGGCGGGCCGCGTCTACGGTGAGGCGCGCCGCCCGCTCCTGATGATCTCGCCATCGGCGTCGAGCCCCGACCTCTCCGGCGTGAGTCCCTACATGTTCCGCGTGTGCCCCAGCGATTTGAGTCATGGCGCACAACTCGCCCACTACGCCCGCCAGATGCTCAGTGCACAGCGCGTCGGCGTGATTTACCTGGACGACGACTACGGCCGCGGACTGCGTCTCAGCTTTACCGCCGAGTTCAAGCGCCTGGGTGGCGAGATCGTCGAGGCGGATCCGATGCTCTCAGCGACGCCGAGCCTCGAGCCGTACCTCTCGCGCCTGCGACAGAAGGGGAACGTCGACGCGCTCGTGCTCGCAACCGATCGTGGCGGAGCGGAGCTCGCGCTGCGCGAGATGGGACGGATGGGCGTCCACTGGACGACGCTCGGCGGAGACGCGCTCAGCGGCATCGAACGGGACGGCCCACTGGCGGAGGGTGTGCGGATGTCCGTCGCGTACCTCGTGGACCAGGCTGGTGAGCGCAATGCGCAATTCTACGGCGCGTACGCCCGTGCCTACCCGGGCGAGCGTCCCGATCACCGCGGGGCGGCGGCGTACGACATCGTCCGTTTGTTGGCGAGCGTGCTCAGGGAATCGGGCGTCGACCGCCGCGCCGTGCGGGACCGCTTGGCGCGGATCGGCAGCGATCTTCCGGCGTTCGAAGGCGTCACCGGCACGATTGCGTTCGACAGCCACGGCGACGTCCCGTCGAAACAGGTGGTGATCGGGGTCGTCCGCGAGGGCCAACTGATACCCGAGCCCGGTCAATGAAGTCGCTCGACACGATCCGCTGGCGCATCATTTTGGGCATGTCGGGCCTTCTGGCGGGACTCGTGATTGCCTCGGTCGTCGGCGTCACGTCCCTGGGCACGTTGCGCAGCTCGCTGGCGACTGAGATCGAGCGTGTCCGGGAATCGAGCGAGGTGGGAAGTGGCCTCGTCACGGCGGTGTTCGACGAGATCCGCGCCGCGGAGCAATATCTCGGTGAGCGCGGACAACAGACGAGCAATCAGTTCCAGGCCGCGGTCGACTCGGCGTTCAGTTATCAGAAACGGCTCG
>QHUF01000322.1 GCA_003221075.1 Gemmatimonadota bacterium | reverse complement strand
TAATTGAAGCTGCAAGCCCCTGCTGTAGGCCACTGTGCCGGGTTCGTGCTTCGCCTCGAAGATCTGCCCGAAGTAGTACTCTGGAAACACGATGGCGTATTCCTGCTGCGCGGCATTGAGTGCGACGTATCGCACGTTGAGGAGATCGTTGCCTAGCGGAAGGTGCGGCCCGTGCTTTTCCATGATCCCGAACGGAAGCAGGCAGGTTCCTTGGGCGCGGGCGATGCCGTCTTTGAAATCGGCCGCGGTCAGCTCCTCCCAATGGACCGAGAGTTTGTTTTGCGAGGCGCCGAGGACCTGGATGGCAAGCAGCAATGATGTATACATGTATCCTCCAGGAGAAGACGTCGAACGGAAGCGTCAAATCGAATACGGCGAAAGAAAGGCGTCAACGATGAGAAACGCGTTGGTTGTTCTGGCGCTGCTGAGCGCGGGGTGCGGCCATGCGGTGAGATCGGCGCCCGACCCGCAAGCCGAGACGACCGTCAGGGTGGAGAATCGCAACTTCCTCGACATGAACGTATACATTGTGCATCAGAGTCAACGCATCCGGCTGGGCATGGTTACAGGGCTATCCACCCAGGTCTTCACGATCCCCGGCTACATCGTCCGAGGCTCTGGTCAATTGCAATTCGAGCTCCATCCGATCGGCGGCCGCGGTAACCCGCGTACCGAGTCGATCTCGGTCCAGCCGGGGGACGAAGTCAACCTCATCATTTCACCGTAGCCTTCAGGTACAGCACTGCATGCGAATTGGCATTCTCGGTTCGGGACTGATGGGCGGCAAGCTCGGGACGATCTTCGCGCGAGCCGGCCATGAGGTGGTATTCAGCTATTCGCACAGCACGGAGAAGCTCAAGAAGCTCGGGCGGCACGGCACACCACGTGAGGCCGTGCAGGAAGCAGACGCAGTGTTGCTGGCCGTGCATTGGTCACGAGTCGACGACGTGTTGCACCAGGCGGGCGATATGTCCGGCAAGGTCATCGTGAGTTGCTCGCTCCCCATGAATGCGGACGACACCGGCCTCGTGATCGCCCATACGTCCTCGGGCGCCGAGGAGCTCGCAAAGAAGGCTCCCAAGGCTCGCGTCGTGTCGGCGTTCGGCACCGTGCCAAGCGAGGTGCTGTTTGACGTTTTCGAACGACGACGCAATGCCACGAAACCGAGCCTCGTGTACTGCGGAGACGACTCGAAGAGTAAGAAGATTGCTGCCCAGCTGATTCGCGACGCGGGATTCGATCCGGTGGACGCTGGGCCACTGCGGATCGCGCGTTACACCGAGCCCTTTACGCTGCTGATCGCGCAGCTGGCATATGAAGGGAACAAGGGGCCAGAGCTAGCGTACCGGTTCGACTGGCTCGGGAAATAGCCGGCGTACGAGCGGGTACCCCCAGGCAACCGCATACAGCGCCATCGCGAGCAAGTAGAGGAATCGGAATCCGAAGTACATGGAGTTGTACTCGAGCAGCCCACCCGCCATGGCGCCGAGCAGGTTGGCCGCCATGACCGCGGCGACGGACCCCCGCGCTCCCAGCAGCGTGGAGAACACGATTCCCGAGAAAAACAGCGGTGACGTGAGGAGCGCCACGCTGGCGATGCGGCCGGCGGCAGTGGAGGGCAGGCCTCCCGCGCGCGAGACGAGCCAGCCCAGGGCGAGGCTTCCGAGCAGCAGCGCGTAGGCCACGTGCGGTCGTCGCAGGTCGAACCGATGGACGGCGGCGTTCGCGAGGAAGGCCATGATCAGCACGCCGGCGATCACGATGCCGATCACCTGCCAGGTATTGCCGAACGTCAGCCCCAATTCGGTGATGGCCTTCGTTTCGACCAACATGAATCCGGCGCCGAGGAAGGCGAACGCCAGCTCGCCGAAGCGAGGCCGCTCCGCAACCAGGGTCCGGGTCAAGAACAACGAACCGAGCAGCACCATGCCGAGCATGAGCAGATACGAGACGGGATACACTCGGCGCGGCATGTAGAAGAACGGCCAGTCGTCGGTGGAAACGTCGACGAGCGCGCTCGACTCGCGGTAGTGCGCCGACTGGTCCTGCAGGCCTGTCTCCGCGAGGGCCTCGGGCGGCAGGACGAACCCTCCCTCTTTGGTCTGCAGAAACACCACGGCCCCGTCGTAGCCGGCGCTCACGACGGCTGGAGCGGCGCCGTCGAACGCCTGCCGGAGCATCTCGTACATCTTGCGGCCGATGGCGTCGGTCAGGGCCGAGAACGACACGACCAGGAGGCCCCCGGGCTTGAGTCGGGCGCGGGCCTCCTTGAACCCTTCGACCGTATAGACGAACGAATCGAGGCGAACGCTCGACGCATGGCTCAGCAGCGTGTGGGAGTCGAGCAGTCCGTAGACGATCAGGTTGTACGTGCGATCCGTGGTACGCAGATACGAGCGGGCGTCGTTGGCGATGGGAAGCACACGCGCGTTCGTGTAGGGTCGTTCGGGATGATTGGCGCGTCCGGCCCACAGGATGGCCGGGTCAATCTCGATCGCGTCGATGTGGACGGCACCGCCGCGGAGCGCCGCCGCCACGTCGTTCCCCGCCCCCGCCCCGACCACCGCGACGTCGGCGGGGGCAGGGCGGACGCGATACGGGAGGTCGTAGTAGTCGCGCACCTGCCTGCGTCGCGGGTCGTCGTTCGCCCGCGGGGAGGACAGGTCGTGCACCCGCTGGTAGTAGTGGCCCGCCGCGCGGATCACCATGAGCCCGGCGTCGCTATAGCCCAGCTCGAGCAGTTGGTAGGGCGAGTAGATGCGCTGCCACGACTGCTGCACCGGCCATGCCAGGATCACCACCGCGATGATGGCCGCCGCGAACCCGTAGAGCAGCGTGGCGCGCCGGGGCACCGCGAACAGAAGCAGCGTCAGGAACGCCACCGCGTACCACACGATTGGCGACGTCCACAACGCGCTGGCCAGCAGGGTCAACAGCACGCCGGCGAGGCTTCCCAGCAGGTTGAGGCCGTACGCGCGGAGTCGCGGACTGCGCGTCATCAACCGGCCGCACAGCTGCCCGACTGGGACAAACGCCAGGGCCGTGAGGAGAAAAACGAGGCAGAGGAAGAAGTAGACGGCAAACCACTGCGCCAGCGTGCGCGCGGTGCGCGCGCCCATGCTCAGTTGCTCGAGGAAGGGGATGGCCGTGACGCTCTCGAGCTGCCACGGCTCCAACCCGAATCGG
>QHUF01000317.1 GCA_003221075.1 Gemmatimonadota bacterium | reverse complement strand
CAGCGATACGGGGACCGGGATGTCGGCCGAGACGATGTCACACGTCTTCGAGCCGTTTTTCACGACCAAAGAGGCAGGCAAGGGCACCGGTCTCGGCCTGGCGACGGTGTATGGGATCGTGAAGCAGAGCGGCGGCTATGTGTGGTGTTACAGCGAGCGGGGCGCGGGGACCACGTTCAAGGTGTACTTGCCGCGGGTTGATGCTCCCGTCGATCAATTCCCGGCGCGCGCCCCCCTTCCGCGGACCCCGGGTTCGGAGACGATCCTGCTGGTGGAAGACGAGGCGCCTTTGCGCGCGCTCACCCGGCGCTTACTCGAGAGGCATGGCTACACGGTGCTCGAGGCGGGGAGCGCGGATGCGGCGCTTGCGATCGCGCGGGAGCACGTCGGTCCCATCCACCTGCTGCTCGCCGACGTGGTGTTGCCCGGGGCCAGCGGCCCCACGCTGGCCGGCGAGCTGCTCTCACGGCGTGCCGACCTCAAGGTCTTGTTCATGTCCGGCTACACGGAGGATGCGATTGTGCATCGCGGCGTGCTCGCGCCGAATACGGCGTTCATCAACAAGCCGTTCTCGGGCGAGAACCTCGCGGCAAAGGTGCGCGATGTGCTGGATCAGGGACGCCAGACGTAGCCCTGGCCACTTCAGTTCTCGTGAATCGTGATTCCCAGACCGATATCGACGATCACGTGGGTCAGATTGCTGCCAAGCCCGCCGCTTTGATCACCGTCGATTCCCGATAGGAAATTGATCGTCGGCGTCAGCGCGACATGGGAGCCCGCGCGCACATCGGAGCCCACGCCCACGACGGCTCCGAACCCCGTCGCACTCGATTTGCCGCCTATCGTGGATTCGAATCGGCCGAAGGCAAGCCCCATCCCCCCCTTCAGAAACAGCGAGCGGGCGGGGGAGGGGTAGTAGTCGATCGTTGCGGACGCGTTCCCGCTCGCCTGGGTGAGCCCGGAACCAGACTGGGTCGAGTGCCGAGTCCAAATGTTGAGCTCGCCACCAACGCGCACTCTCGGACTCAGCGTTGCGCCTGCCCTGACGAGCGCGGTAACCCCGTACCGCGCGGTGGCACTGGGGCATCCAGTGCAGCTAAACCAACCCGCGCCGTATCCCATCCCGAAACCCAGCCAATAACCGGTCCGGGTGCGCACCCCGTCTTGCGCGTGGAGTCCGGTGCAGAGTAACACGGTAGAAAGAGCGAAGACCGTGGTCCCGTGTGTCTGGATGCGCATACCGGCCCTCCGCCGATGTCATCGTCTACATGCGGCCCCGGGTTCTTCACGCGGCTGTGGAGATCAGCTGCCCGTAGTGAGGATCGTGCCCGTCAGGAAATAGATTCTATTGGGCGCCGTCTGACTGATGCTCCCCCGCAGGATCTGCCCCGCGAACGCACCGGTGCCGTGGGTGACGAGTTTGCCGGAGAACACGCCCCCGTCGAACCTCCCCTCGAAACTTCCCTCCCACGTGCCGGCGCCAGCTGTGATCGTGAACTTCCCCGACGAAGTCCCGGTCATGTCCGCCACCGTCACGTCCGACCTCCCCGTGACCGTGGCGGTCCCCGTGATATCACCGGTCACGGGTCCCGACTGGGTCTGATTGCGAACGTGGAAGATGCCGCCAGACACCCACTGATGGCCCGGATCCGTGATCGTGAAGGTCGCCGTCGCCGTGACGTCCGTGGTCGTGGCTGCCGCGAACAAGGGTCTAGTCTGCGTGGGCGCGGACGGGGGTGGCTGCTCGCAGCCGAGGGCGATCACTCCTGCCAGTACGGCCGTCGCGGCCTGGATACGCCGTTTCATAGTCGCCTCCTGTGATGGAGTCCCGAGCAGCGAATCATGGAGCCTAGGTCGGAGTTATTCCAGCCCCCGATCGCGCAGTCGGATCACCTCTTCGAGCGACGGGTTGCCGTATCCGCGTGCCTTCACGCGCTGGATGAACCCCCTGGTCACGCCGTGGTCGCGGGCGCGGCGAAGCTCCTGCAGGGACAGCCGCTCGAAGCCCGCCTCTTTCAGCGACACGATGTAGGAGGCATCGACGCCGTGGTCGCGCGCCTCCACCAGTTCCTCGAGGTTCGCGGGCGCGTAGCCCAGCTCTTTCATGTCCGCCATGTAGTCCCCATCGACACCGTGATCCCGCAGGCGCACGAGATCTTCCGCGCTGAGGTTTCTGTAGCCTGCGCTGTCCAGTGACGCGATGAACTCCGGATTCACACCGTGATCCCGCATCCGGACCAGGCTCTCCGAGTCCTTGAGGTGGTACCCCCGCGCCCCGATGTCCCGGACATACTCCAGATCCACGCCGTGCGTCGCCATCCGCGCGAGCTCGGCGGCGGTTGGGCGTTCATACTTCTGCCGCGCCAGCTCGTCCACGAGCTCCAGTCCCACGTCCGCCACCGTCATCTGGAACTGCTCCCAAGCCGTAGGGGGAGGCCCGGCGACGCCGCGTTTGGCCAGCTCGGCCACGAAATCGGGATTCGGCTGATAGGTGAAGTGGCCCGAGCCTTTGCCGTCGTCGAACCAGCCTTCACACTCGAGCGTACCGGCTGACCGCACGATCTTGAAATGCACCGCGACTCCTGATCCGCGCATGTCCGCCGCCGAGAGGCCCACCAGCTGGCTCAAGGGCAGGTCATCCTGGCTGTTCCAGTTGTCCCAGGACCGACGCTCGCCGTAGCGGATGGTGAGCCGGATGATGGCCGAGCGCTCACCCGGTTCGATCAACCACTGCCCGCCTGCGGGGACGACGCGCTGGGCCGAGAGCAATGGAGCTGCGAGGAAGGCGATCAGGAGAAGGACGGCGAACCGCATCGGGACTCCGGGAGTGGATTTAGGGAGTTGGATGGGAGGGGCGCCCCGAGGGTTGCAAACTCACCCGAAAGCGTAGGAAAACAGCGTCGAGCAGAGGCGTCTAACAGAAACGTCGAACAGATGCGTCTCTTAACGGCGTCAAGCAAAACCGTCAAATGCCCTGCCTGCGCGCGAATTCTCGCCCCGTCGCCGCACTGTAAGGA
>QHUF01000316.1 GCA_003221075.1 Gemmatimonadota bacterium | reverse complement strand
CGTTTCCCAGCCTCGCTGGGCACTAATCCCCGGTTCCCATGTCGTGCGCGCCGTCGCGACTTCGGGTGCGAGTGCTGAAGTACTAATTGCGGTTGCCCCTTGAAGTTGCGAGATTAGCTTCAGAAACTCCTTGAACCTCAGGTGGTCAGCAGTGATTCGCATACAGGCGGTGGCACCCGACTCGTTGGGCGCCGCCCTCGAACTCATCCCAGGAACCGAGCTGCTCGCGGTCAACGGCAAGGACCTCGAGGACTTCCTCGATTGGGAGTTCCTGACCGCGGACGACCAGTTCGTGCTGCGCGCCCGGCTCCCGTCGGGCGAGGAGATCGAGTACGACGTCGAACGCCCCGAAGGGCTGCCGATGGGGGTGACGTTGGAGCCGCCCCGCATCCGCCGCTGCGCCAACCATTGCGACTTCTGCTTCGTGGACGGCAACCCGCAGGGGATGCGGCAAGCCCTTTACATCAGGGACGACGATTACCGCCTTTCGTTCCGCTACGGCAATTTCGCGACCCTGACCAACCTCAAGCGCTGGGACCTGGAGCGCATCGTCGAGTACCGGCTGTCGCCGCTCTACGTCTCCGTGCACGCGACCGACCCTGTGGTGCGCCGCTGGCTGCTTCGCAATCCCGAGGCGGAGGACGTCATTCCGCAGCTGCGCTGGTTTGTGGAGCGGGGGATCGCGTTCCACACGCAGGTCGTGTTGGTGCCCGGCATCAACGACGGGCCACAGCTGGTCCGCACCCTGAGCGACCTGTACAGCCTTGGCCCAGCGATCCTCTCCGTCTCGGTCGTTCCGGTCGCGTTGACCGAATTCAGCAAGCATGCCCTGGTGCGCCAGCCCACGCGCGCAGAGTGCCGGGCCGCGCTCGCGACAGTCGGTGACTTCGCGGCGCGTGCGGTCGCGGATCGCGGTGTGCCATGGTGTTACGGGGCCGACGATCTCTATCTGCAGGCCGACATGGCGCTGCCGCCGGCGGAGTGGTACGGCGACTTCGAGCAGCGGGAGAACGGCGTCGGCGCCGTGCGCTATCTCCAAACGCGCATTGCCGCGCGGGGCTCGGGGCTCGGGGCTGGGGACTGGGGTGGGAAGCGGATCGGCGTGGTCACGGGCGCGGCCATGGGGCCGCTCCTTCCGCAGGTCACAGCCGATCTGGCAGCGGCGACCGGCGCACATTTCGAAATTCTGGCGCTCGAGAACACACTGTTTGGCCCCTCGGTCACCACTGCCGGTTTGCTCCCCGGCAAGGCCGTTCTCGCGGCGCTCCGGGACCGGTCGGATCTCGATCTCGCCTTACTACCCGCCGAATCGGTGAATGACGATTTGTTGTTCATGGATGACATGGGGGCGCACGACCTGGCATCGCAGCTGCCCGTGCCGGTGCGGTTGTCGTACGACTTTGCGGATGCTCTGGACGTCGGACAGTCGGACAGTCGGACTGTCGGACGGGAGGCGTTCTCGGAATGAGTCCGTCAGACCGTCAGACCGTCCGACCGTCCATACCGACGGTTGCCATCATCGGCCGCCCCAACGTCGGCAAGTCGACGCTCTTCAACCGCATCATCGGGCGGCGCCAGGCGATCGTGGACGCCCAGCCGGGCGTGACGCGCGATCGCCACTTTGCGCCCGCGGAATGGAACGGGCGCAGGTTCTGGCTGGTCGATACGGGCGGTCTGGTTGTTGGGTCGTCGGATCCCATGAATCGCGCGATCCGTTCGCAAGTCGAGCAGGCCGTCGCCGACAGCGACGTGCTGTTGTTCGTGGTGGACATTGAGTCGGGCATCCATCCGATGGACCTTGAGATCGCGCAGTATCTCCGCAAGGCGAAACGGCCGTTGATCCTCGTGGTCAACAAAGCCGACAACCTGCCGGACGAAACGCGCCACCTCTCCTTCTACGAGCTCGGCCTCGGGGACCCGTTCCCGGTGTCTGCCGCTGTAGGGAAGAGCAGCGGCGACCTGCTCGACCAGCTCGTGTCTCTCCTCCCCGACACCCCGGCGGCGGACGAGGAGGAGACGATCGCGGTCGCCGTCGTCGGCCGGCCCAACGTTGGCAAGTCGAGTCTGGTGAACAAGCTGTTGGGTCAGGACCGGCTGGTCGTGAATGACGAACCGGGGACGACGCGCGATGCCATCGACACGCCATTCGAGTACCAGGGCCGCCAGCTCGTGTTCATCGACACCGCGGGGCTCCGCAAGCGCAGCAAGGTCGAAGAGGACCTCGAGTTCTACTCGACGCTGCGCACCACGCGCGCGATGGAGCGCGCCGACGTCTGCCTGCTCGTCGTGGACGCCAAGGACGGCATGCACGTCCAGGACCTGAAGATCGCCAACGAGGCGTGGGAGCGCGGGGCCGCCGTCATCATCGCCGTGAACAAATGGGATCTGATCGAAGAGAAAGTGACGAACACGGCGCGAGATGGGGAGCGAGACATCAAGGCACGCGCACCGTTTCTCGAGTTCATCCCGTTCTTCTACGTCTCGGCGAAGACCGGCCAGCGTGTCACCAAGCTCCTCGATGCGATCGTGTCCGTGGCGGATGAACGCGAGAAGCGCGTGCCCACGGCCGAAGTCAATCGCGTCCTCGAAGCGCTCCTGGCGCGCCAACAGCCGCCGCAGCCGGTGGGGGAGTCGGTACGGCTGTTCTACGCCACGCAGGTCGGCACGGCGCCGCCGCGCTTTGCCGTGGTAGCGAACCGGCCCGAAGCGATCCCCGAGTCCTACACGCGCTACCTGCACAACGGCTTTCGGGAAGCCTGGGAATTCACCGGGGCGCCGCTCACCATCAAGTTCCGGCGCAAGCGAGGGCGGCGCTGAACGCCATCCTGGCGATTCTCGCGTCCTATCTCGTCGGCGCCACGCCGACCAGTTACATCGCCGGCAAACTGGGGCGGGGGATCGACCTCCGCGAACACGGCTCCAGGAACCTCGGCGCCACCAATGTCTACCGGATCCTCGGCTGGAAGTACGCGATTCCTGTCGCGCTGTTCGACATCGCCAAGGGCGTTGCCCCGGTGCTCCTGTTTTCGCATCCCGCGTGGCTCTCGGTGGCAGTCGGGGCGGCGGCGGTTCTCGGGCACATGTTCTCGCCGTACGTCAGCTTCAAGGGTGGCAAGGGGGTGGCAACTGCGGCCGGGATGTTTCTGGCGCTCGCGCCGGTCGCAGTGCTGCTCGCCATTGTGGTCTGGGGACTCTGCCTCCGGCTCACTGGTTACGTGTCGTTGAGCTCGATGATCGCCGTCGCCAGCGTCCCGTTGTCGGTGTGGCTCCTCGGGTTCCCCCACGACTCGCTCTACGTGTTTTGGGCGAGCGTAGCCTTGGTCGCCTTGATCATCTTCGCGCACCGGCGAAACATCCGGCGGCTCCTCGACGGAACGGAGAATCGCTTTCGAACCCGGCCGTCCGGCCGTCCGGCCGCCGGACCGTCGGAGTGAAAATCGCCGTGATCGGTGGCGGCGCCTGGGGCACAGCCCTCGCCGACCTGCTCGCGCGCAAAGGCGAGCAGGTCACGATGTGGGCGCGCGAACCGGACGTCGTCGACAGCGTGAACCGGCGGCACGTGAACGAGATGTTTCTTCCAGGCGCCTCGCTCGCGCCGGCATTGCGAGCGGAAGCTGACATCGGGGCGGCGATCCGTGGTGCGGAG
>QHUF01000246.1 GCA_003221075.1 Gemmatimonadota bacterium | reverse complement strand
CACACGCGCGAGCTGCACCGGTTGCACGATATCATGGTCGCCATCCGGCATCGCACGACGCTCGATGGCTCGCATCGGGCGCGAAATCCCAACAGCGAGTTTTACTTGCGGCCACTGGAAGAAGTCGTGGCGCTGTTCGCTGACTGTCCGGATGCTGTCGCCACGACCATGGCCATCGCCGAGCGCTGCAAGGCCTTCGACCTGACGCGCGACCTGGGGTACACCTTCCCCGATTTCCGCGGCTCGGGTCGCGCGCCCGCGCCGCAGGCGTTGGCCGAGCTGTGCCGCGCGAGGATGCAGGAGCGCTACCCGCCGGGCTCCCTCTATCATGCCCAGGCCGTGCGCCGGCTCGACGATGAGCTGCGCCTCATCGAGCACCACAAGCTCAGCGGCTTCTTTCTCGTCTACCACGACCTTTTCGATCTTGCCCGCGAGGTCGCCGCCGACATTCGCCGCGGCTCCCGGCGCGCCCGCGGCAATCTGCTGCCCGGCCGGGGACGCGGCTCCTCGGTCTCCTCCATCGTGTGCTATCTCCTCGGCCTGTCCCACATCGACCCGATCGCCAACAGACTCTTTCTGGGACGATTCCTGAACGAGACACTCGCGTCGGTACCCGACATCGACCTCGATTTCCCGCGCGAGATCCGCGAAGAGCTGATCCGCCGCGTCTACACCCGCTACGGCGCCGAGCACGCGGGGCTGGTGTGCTCGTTTCCTACCTATCGTCTGCGATCGGCAGTGCGCGAGATCGGCAAGGCGCTCGATTTGCCGCTCGGTGAAATCGAGCTGGTCGCGAAACTGGCGGACGTGCGGGCGGACGGACTGTCCGACGAACTGGAACACCTTCCCGGTTTTGCGGGACGCAAAGATGCGCCGCTCTGGAAGGAGCTGTGCCAGCTGGCGCAGGAGATCCGCGGGCTGCCGCGCCACGTCTCCCAGCATCCCGGCGGCATGATCATCTCCTCACGCCCGCTCATCGAACTCGTGCCGCTCGAGCGCGCCGCGATGGACGACCGCGTCGTCTGCCAGTGGGACAAGGACTCCTGCGACGACGCGCGCTTCATCAAAATCGATTTCCTCGCGCTCGGCATGTTGTCACTCGTCGAGGAATGCGTCGAGCTGATCGCGCGCCGGACCGGGACTCCGCCCGATCTGTCCCGCATCGACTTCGAAGATCCCGCGATCTACGACCGCATCTGCGCCGGCGACACGATCGGTCTCTTTCAGATCGAGAGTCGCGCGCAGATCCAGATGATCCGGCGCAGCCGCCCGCGCAACCTCGAAGACCTCGCCGTCGAAGTCGCGATCGTGCGGCCGGGACCGATCGTCGGCGGTGCGGTGAACCCGTATGTGCGGCGGCGTGAAGAACAGCGCCGCGCGCACGCGTCTGGCCGGCCCTACGAGCCGCCGGTCGATCATCCCCTGCTCCGCGAATGCCTTTCGGAAACGCTGGGCGTGATTCTCTATCAGGATCAGGTGCTGCAAGTCTGCCAGGCGCTCGCCGGGTTCACCTCGGGACAGGCGGAAGCGTTACGGCGCGCGATGAGCCGCCGCCGGTCGCACGATCTGATGGCCGGGTTCTGGGAGGAGTTTCGCGCCGGCGCCCTCGCCCGCGGCGTCCCCGAAGCCACGGCCGAAAAAGTGTTCGGCCAGGTGATCGCCTTCAGCGAGTTCGGGTTCCCCAAGTCGCACGCCGCGGCGTTTGGATTGCTCGCGTATCAATCGGCCTGGCTCAGGCATTATCACGCCGTCGAGTATTACGTCTCGCTCTTCAACAATCAGCCGATGGGCTTCTACTCGATCGACGCGCTCGGCCGCGATGCCATGCGCAACGGCATCGAAATGCGCTTGCCCGATATCAACGTGAGCGATGTGTGGTGTACTGTGGAAACCAACCAGGGTAGCGTGCCCCGCGGCCACGCCGCGGGGGCCGTGCGCATTGGTTTGGGTTTCATGCGCCATTGGAGTGAGGAGACCGCAACCGCTACCGTCGAAGAGCGCGAGCAGCATGGCCCGTTCAAGAGCGTGGGCGATTTCATTCGGCGCGCACCGCCGAAGCTCAAACGCACGGCTATCGAAGCGCTCATGTGGGTCGGCGGTTGCGACGGATTCGGCCTGACGAGGCGCGAACTGTTATGGCAGGTCGGTCTTTGGCTGCCGCCCAAGTCCACTCAATCGGGCGATGGCCGCGGCCGGCGCCAGCTCGAGCTCGCACTGAACCATCCGCATGAGCAGCTGGCATTCGGAGGACTCGCGGCCCACGAACGCCTGCTTGCCGAGTACGCGACACTCGGCTTCTCGGCGAGCGCACATCCTTTGTCTTTGGTACGTCACGCGTTACCGCCTGACCTGACGCTCAATCGCGATCTCGAGAAGCTGAAGGCCGGCGTAAAATGTCAGGTGGCAGGCCTCGTCGTTGCCCGCCAGCGGCCGGAGACCGCCAAAGGAATCGTCTTCCTGTTGGTCGAAGACGAAACGGGAATGACGAACGTGATCGTGCGGCCCGATGTCTACGATCGCTGTCGCGCGGCCGTGCGCGGCGAGCCGTTTGTATTGGTGAAAGGCAAACTCGCCAAGGATGATGGAACTGTGAATGTTTTGGCGGAGAAGGTGGAAGGATTGCAATCGGTAGGGGCGCAGCATGCTGCGCCTCTACACGACTCCCCTTCCCCCCTTTCGTTTTTGCGAGCCATGCGTCGCGTCGCACCCGATTCCAAGGATTGGGGCTAATCGAACGACATTGCCACGGTGTTGTAATTCAACCGTCAGGCGTCTTCAATAGAACGACTCGTAGACTTGACAGCACCCTCTCTCTGGGAGCTTTCCATGTGCCGCCGTAAGATTCCCCTCATTCTCATGTTTACCTCGGCGCTCCTCCTTCCACCATCGCTTCCCGGTCAGGAACCCTCGCACAAAGCGGACTCCGAAATCCTGACCTCAGGGTCTGGAGAAACCACGTTATCCCCGCAGCGCGCTGTCTTGCGCATTGGAATTGCGAGTCGCGCTGCCACGGCAGCCGGGGCGTCGAGCCACAACGCTCGCGTTACGAAAGCCGTGCTCGATACCCTTGTACGAGCTGGCTTTCGGCGCGATTCGCTGCAGACCATCGCATTTGGAGTAGGTCCGAACTACGACTACGACAAGGGTAACAAGCTGATCGACTACGAGGCGACGGCGACCATTCGCGTCACGGTGCGCGACTTGTCTCGCATTGGCCGAGTCATCGACCAAGCGCTCGCTGCAGGCGCAACGGACATCGGAAACGTGGGATACGAGTCCGACAGCCTCGAGATCGGCCGCCGCCAGGCCCTCGCGGAGGCGCTCAGCAAGGCGCGCGATGATGCGCGAGCTCTTGCCGTCGCCGCGGGAGGTTCGATCGGCCGTATGCTCGAGGTTAGCGCACGGGACACGTATTTCCCCGCTTTGGATGCCTTCGCCGCGTCAGGTTTCGCCGAGGCCAGGCAAGCGTCTGCTCCGATCATCTCGCCACGTGATGTGGTGGTTCGCGTTGCAGTCCAGGCGCGTTGGGAGTTCATACCCAATCGCTGAGGAAGGGTCATTGCCGATGACCTGTACTGTGGGATTTCGCGTGAAATCCGGCTGGGCTGCGGCCGTGCTGATCGCGAAGTCTGCGAAAGCGCCCATGGTCATCGATAGCCGCGTCATCGAGCTGGCCGACCTCGACGTGGCGGACTCACGCCAACCCTACCACGCCGGCTTCGGTACAGAGGAGACCGACACCGCCAAGGTCACGCGCCTGGTGCGCGGCATCGAGCGATTTTCCCGCCGCGCGATCGCCGCCCTGCTGGATGAATACCGTGCTGAGCATCGCGTTCGCCGTGCGGCGGTCGTCGTCGCCTCGCTCACCGATCCCGCCACGATTGCCAATCAACACATGCGCGCGCACGCCTCCGAAGGTCGGCTTTTCCGCACTGTGCTCGTCGACGCGTTGGAACAGTGCGGCGTGACGGTGCGCGTTGTACTGGAGCGCGACGTGTACGATTTGCTCGGCAAGGCGGTGCGCCGTTCGCCGAGCCAGGTGAAAACCCGCGTCGCGGCGTTGGGTGAGGGCGTCGGGCGCTGGCGGGCCGAGCAGAAGGTCGCCGCGGCGGCAGCCTGGCTGATCAGCTAGTGGCATTTCCGCACTCGGGACGTAATCCTGTAGACATGCGAGTCCTGGGGGTCTGTCTACTCCTCGTCGCCTGCGGTGGAAATCCGGGCCCGGAGAAACCCGGACCCGCGGGACCACCGGCTCCGCCGCTCCGCACGTTCGATCGTACGCTCCACGCCACGTCGTTCAACGGCACGCGACTTACCTACCGCCTCATCGGCGACAGCGGGGCTGCCCCCGTGGTATTCGTCCACGGCTCGCTGGGGGATTTGCAATCGTGGAACGGACAAGAGACGCAGTTCGCGCAAATTTATCGGGTCCTCGTCTACAGCCGCCGCTATCATCCGCCCAATCCTCAGGTGGACGACAACCAGACCTATTCGCCCAAACTGCATGCCGAGGATTTGGCGGCGATGCTGCTGACGCTGGATATCGCGCCGGCGCACGTCGTGGGTTCGGGGTACGGCGCTTACACCGGTCTCGCGTTGGCGCTCGATCATCCACAGCTCGTGCGCTCGCTCGTCCTGGCCGAGCCTCCGATCTTCCCGCTGCTCACCGGGTCTGAGGCGGGGGACTCGGCGCGGCGCGCTTTCTACACGTACGCCTTCGATCCTGCTCGGGCGGCGTTCGCGCGCGGTGACTCGGTCGCGGGATCGCGCATATTCTACGACGCCGTAAACGGACGGGGCCGGTTCAACCAGCTGTCCGCATCGGCCCGCGCTGACGTGCTCGCCCATGCATTCGAGTTGCGACACGAACTGCTCGCCAGCCGCGAGCAGTACTATCCGACGGTGTCCTGCACGGAGCTCGGGCAAGTCACGACGCCGGTGCTGCTCGTCAGGGGGGAGCGCAGCCCCCGGATGTTCCAGCTCATCATGGACGAGCTGGCGCGCTGCCTGCGGAACGACACAACCGTGGTCATTCCCGGTGCCGCGCATCCCCCCAACACGGGCAATCCCAACTACTACAACCAGGTCGTCGCGCGCTTCATTATGACCCATTGAGCGCCTGGGGTTGACGCCGCCAGGCCGCCTGTCGAGATAATTCCGGTACCGTGTCGCGCCGCACCCTGCTCGTCGCCGCACTCGCATGTTCTGCTCCCGCCCTTGCCGCGCAGAGCCGCAGCCAGGAGCTCATCACCAACGCCCGCGCGCTCATCGCGTCGCGCGATTTCCCTAGAGCCGATGTGGCCCTCTCCGGCGCGCTCGAGTCCGCGCTCTATCTCCTCGACAGCGTCAACGTCTTCCTGTGGCGCGGGATTCTCGAGCACCTGCGCGGCAACGACAGCCTCGCACGGCTCGGTTTTCGGCAGGTCGTGTCATTGCATCAAACACGAGTGAAGGGCCTGGATCAGATTTCGCCGGGCCTCGACGATCTGTTCGAATCGGAAGCGCGTCCGTTCCGGGTCTATGCCGATAGCGAGCTGGATCAGCGCGCCACGTGGGTGTCGGGTCCCAAATTCGCCTATCCACCCGAGCTGCTGCCCCGCCGCGTGACCGGCCACGCAATCGTACACGCCATAATCGATAGTCTCGGCAAGGCCGAGGCGCTCGGATTCATGGTGCTTGAGGCACCAGATCAGGCGTTCGACGGGCCATTGCAGCAGATGGTGCTCGCGGCGCAATTCACCCCCGCGCGGCGCAAGGGCCATGCGGTGCGCAGCGAAGTAACCATGGGATTCGATCTCCGCCCGCCGGCGCCACAGAGTGCCACGCGCTTGATCACCACGGCCCGCGAGCAGCTGCGCATGCGTCACGCCGATAGCGCGCTGGCGCTGACCGCGCAGGCGCTGGACAGCGCCAATCAGGCCACTGCGGGCGAGCGCGTCTTTGCGCTACTCGTCCAGGGAATGGCATTGCGTCAGAAGGGACGAGACAGCCTGGCGACCGTGTCGTTCAACGCGGGGCTCGCGGGCTACCGCGATCTCACCGCGCGCGGCATCGACCTCGCGCCCTTCCTCAAGCGTCTTGCCGACTCGATCCGCATCAGCCGGCGTGCGGCGCCGATGGAGGCGCCCACGGTGGTCGGCACCGTAGACGAACCGCCCGCCCTTATTCGGCATCCGCCAATTCGCTACGCGCCCGAGATGCAGGCGCTGCGCATCGGGGGAACCGTGGTCGTCGAGGCGACGCTCGACACGACTGGCCGAGTCTTGCCGGCCACGGTCAAAGTCGTCCAAACCCCCAATCCGGTTTTCGATGCCGAGTCGAAACGCGTCGTTCTGGCCGCGGAGTATCGGCCGGCACGAGTCCGTGGCCGGAACGCGCGCGTAACGATTCGTCAGCCGATTACATTCGCGGCCTATTGAAGCCCTGACGAAACCGGAATCGATTCGCTATCCTGGAGCATGACCACCAACCCGGCAATGCCATCCCGCAATTCGTTTTGGAAGGCGATGCTATTGACCGTCATCGCCGCGAGCATCGTTGGCGTATTGCAGGCGACGAGCGGCAAGAGCGCGGAGGCGGCTGGTTATGCCACCGGCTACTTCGCCGGGCCGCCAATTTTCGCTGGATTGGCGGTGGGCGTCTGGGCGAAGCTCGCGAAGTCCCATTGGACCTGGCTTTCGTACATCTGGCGCTTTGTCGCGGGCACCATCGCCGTTTTTGTTCTAGCGTTGATGGGAGAGGTACTCGGTGACAGCATGGCGATGGCGCGAATCACGGACGCGGAAAAACAACATCTCGTCATCAGGGGGGCCGAAGCGCAGCATTCCGACTTCGGATTCACCGTCCCACTTCCGAGCGCCGACTTTCAACTCAGTCCCGAGATGCAGAAACAGGCGAACGCGGAGTTCGAGAACCGCAGCGTGGCCGCCGGCAACTACGCCTGGGTTCTCAGAGACTCCAAACGCGGCGAAGTCGTCATCGTGATGGTGACGAAAGGGGCGGGAAACAGTCGAGCCGCCCTCCAGGGGCTCGGACGCGGACTGAATGTCGGCGCCGGCAAGACGGGCGGGCGGGTCCTTGAAGACACCATGGAATGGTCCCCCGCCGCCCACGAGTACCGGTTCGCCATAATGGCGCAGAGCATGTACCTCCGCGCCCGCTGCTTGTCTTCCATGACGACGGGAACGTCTTCCTACATCCTTTGCGTCGAAACCGTGAGCGCCGATCCGAATGGGTTGGACGAAGCGCGCGCAGGGGTCAGGCTGGCCTCGTGGAAGTAGCGACGCTCGCCGGCGGGTGCTTCTGGTGTCTCGAGGCGGTCTTCGAGCAGCTGCGCGGTGTCACGAAGGTCGTCTCGGGCTACGCAGGCGGCCACGTGCCAACCCCGAGCTATGAGGCCGTCTGCACCGGCACAACGGGACACGCCGAAGTGGTGCAGGTGACGTTCGATCCGGACCAGCTCTCCTACCGTGACTTGCTGGGGGTGTTCTTCACTCTGCACGATCCCACCACGCTCGACCGCCAGGGCGGCGATGTGGGCACCCAGTATCGCTCGGCCATCTTCTACCACGATGATGAGCAGCGGCGCTCCGCCGAGGAAGTCGTGCGCGAGCTCGAGGCCGAGCACGTGTTCGACGACGCGATCGTGACGAAGCTCGAGCCGCTGAAGGCTTTTTATCCCGCCGAGGAGTACCACCGGGAGTACTACCGAAGGAATCAGAACCAGCCGTACTGCCGCGCGGTCATTGCGCCGAAAGTCGCGAAGCTGCGGAGCAAGTACCTCGAAAAGCTGAAAGCCTAGCCGGCCGCCTTGCTCTTCCCCAGGTAGGTCCGCACCAGCGGGGCGGGCCGCCGCCTGAGCAGCGCGCCCCGCAGGATGTCGCGTTCTTCGGCCGGCACGTCCACCAGGAATCGCTCCTTCCCTTCTGCTTCTTTTACCAGAATCGGCACGCCGTCGCGATACAGCACGCGGTTGGTGGTGATCGCAGGAACCGCTTCATCGGGCGTCAGGATGCCGATCAGGTTCAGCGGATCGGCGCCGCTCACGGCGATCAGCTCATCAGCTCCCTGCTCCCTGCGCGTCGAGCGCAGCAAACCGATGGCTTCGGGAAGCGCATACTGCTCCCCAGAGAAGCCGCCGACGAACCGGCCGCCGCGGATTTCGCCCCGTGCCTCGAGCCGGCGGTAGACGCGCAGGATGTCGCGCCACGGCGCGAGCAGCGTTTCGCGCTGCACGAGCCGCCGGAACACGACGCCATACCGGCGCAACAACTGCCAGGCGATCGTTTCGGCGATCTGCTCGTCCGCGATCGGGGGGCTGCCGTGCGTGCGCGCCCAGCGGCCTGCGGTCTCGACGCCGAACGGCGCGATGCGGCCGCGCCGGCGATACCCGCCGCCCAGCGGCCGGCGGCGGTCGGACGGCACGAGCAGGGCGCGCAAACCGGCGAAACTGTCCGATGAGACGAGTCCCCACGCGACCAGCTCGGCCAGGCCCTTCTCGACTTCCGTGCGCAGCAACCCCGTCGCGTTGACGAGATCGCCGAAGAAGAGCGCCCCGCGCGTTTCGAAGGCCGCCAACAGCGCCTTGCCGGTCGAAGAAAGCGGCAACGTCGTCGAATCGACTTCGGGACTCCCCGCTCTCCAGATCTCCCCACGCTCGCGACGAAACAGCGCAATCGGTGTGGAGCGAACCGGACCAACCTTCCTGTTCCGCGTTCCGACTTCCCCGCTCCGCGTTGCAGTGAGCCGCCCCCACGCGATCTCGCCCGAGAGACACAACCCGTCCAGCCAGAGCGGGTCGTAATCGGTGAGCCGCGCCGGCAGCACCTCGGACTCCCACGCCCCCGCTGCCAGCTCGTAGCCATCGAGCAGGTCGAGAACGGCGGCCAGGCCCTCCGGCCCCTCAGCGCGCGACCCGGTGGCGAGCCGTTGCCACTTGAAGAGGAAGCGCAGGAAATCCGCTGCTGCGACCGGTTCGATCTCTTTGCGCAACCGATCCAGCGTGTACCGATGGATCCGGGCCAGCAGGCGGCGCTCGCACCACTCCGTTCCCTCGACGCCCGCCAAGAAGCGGCCGCGCAGTGCGAAGCCCTCGTGTTCGAGCGCCGCCAGCGCGAAATCGGCATCGCTCTGCGGCAACCCGACAGCATCGGCGATATCTGCGGCCGTCGTCGGGCCGATCACTTCCAGCCGTCCCCGCACCAGCTCCCGAATCGCGTCCTCTCGGCTCCAAGCTTTTGCTTGTTCCCGCTCGGGTGGCGCGACGGCCGGCTCGTTCAAGGCACCCGGAAAGGCTGCCTGTACCATCGGCAACCGCTCCGTCGCGACCCATAGCCGCCCATCCACGGTCGTCACCCGTCCGGCGCTTACCAGGCTGTCGTACTTGTCCTTCCAGGACGCGTGCGTTCCCGCTTCGGCGCTTGGGACTGCGCCCATGATGAGCAGCGCGTCATGGAGCTCGTCGCCGTTCTCGGGATCGGGCCAGGCTTGCTCACGCACGAGGTCGATGGCCGACTGGTCGAGCTTGCCGAATTCGTCGGCCGTCTTCACGTCGAGACCGCGGCGCGTGATGACCGCCTGCGTACGGCGCTCCTCGAGCGGGGCGTCGTCCAGGAACGCGTAGGGCCGGGCGTTCAGCACTTCGTGGCACAGCGGCGACGGCTCGGTCGTGTCGCGCGCGATGAGCGTGAACTGACCCGCCTCCATTCCCTCCAGGACGCGCTTGAGTCCGGGGAAATCCATTGCCTCGAGCAGACAGTCGGCGATCGTCTGATTCACGAGCGGGTGATCGGGAATCTCCCGGTCACCGACCAGGTTCTCGGGGCAGGCGAGCTGATCGGGGAACACCGCCGCGACCAGATCCTCTGCCTCCATCCGCTGCAGCGGCGTGGGCACTTTTCTCCCGCCACGGAACCGCAGCACGGCGAGCGCACGGGTCGCGTTCCAGCGCCAGCGCGTGCCGAACACCGGGGCGTCGAGCATCGCTTGCACCAGGAGGTGTTCCGCGGTCGCCGGCTTGAGATACTGGAAGACGTCCTCCAACGGGAAACTGTGCTGCGGTCCCAGCGACAGGATGATCGCATCCTCGGTCGCCGCTGCCTGCAGCTCGAAGTTGAAGCTGCGACAGAAGCGCTTGCGCAGCGCCAGTCCCCAGGCGCGGTTGATGCGGCTGCCAAAGGGCGCGTGTAGCACCAGCTGCATGCCGCCGGCCTCATCGAAGAAGCGCTCCAGCACCAGGCACTGCTGTGTCGGAATCGTGCCGAGAATCTGGCGCGTGGCTCCGAGGTATTCGACGATCGTGCGGGCACCGGCTTCGGCGATGCCGATCGTTGTGACGAGCCACTGGATCGCAGCCGGCGGATCGTCCAGGCGGTCCGCCACGTCCTGCCGCAGCCTGGAGACCTCCTCGGATAGCTCGTTGGTGCGGCCTGGCGCTTCGCCGAGCCAGAACGGCAGCGTGGGCGGTTGGCCCTTCGCGTCCGCGACGCGCACCTGGCCTGACTCCACTTTCACGACCTGGTACGACATGTTGCCGAGCTGGAAGATGTCGCCCGGCGTGCTCTCGATCGCGAAGTCCTCGTTCAGCGTACCGACGAACGTTTCGGTCGGCTCGAGGATCACGCGATAGTCGCCCAGGTCGGGAATCGCGCCGCCCGAGGTGATCGCCGCGATCCGCGCGCCGCGGCGGCCCGTGAGTTTCTTGTTGATGCCATCGTAGTGGATGTGCGCGCTGCGCCGCCCCCGGCGCGTCGTGAATCCCTCGGCCAGCATCTGCACGACGTCGTCGAATTCCTTCCGGCTGAGCTCGCGGTAGGGGTAGGCCGAGCGCACGCGCTCGAAGAGAGCCAGTTCATCCCACTCCTCACCTGCCGCGGCGGCCACGATCTGCTGGGCCAGAATGTCGAGCGGCTTGTCCGGGATGATCAACCGATCGAGCCGGCCCTCACGGGTTGCCCTGAGCAGCGCGGCACACTCGATGAGCTCATCCCGCGACAGCGGGAAGACCCGGCCCTTGGGGACGGCGCCTAGCCGGTGCCCCGCCCTGCCCACGCGCTGCAGCAGCGTGGCGATCGATCGCGTTGATCCTACCTGGATGACGAGATCGACGCTTCCGATGTCGATCCCCAGCTCCAGCGACGCAGTGGCAACAAGAGCTTGCAGCTCGCCGCGCTTCAGGCGCTCTTCCGCCTCGAACCGCTTTTCCCGCGATAGGCTGCCGTGGTGGCTGG
>QHUF01000315.1 GCA_003221075.1 Gemmatimonadota bacterium | reverse complement strand
CACCTGCCGCGACCTCACGTCGACGCTGGTCCGCTTGCGCTCGTAGCAGCTTCGAGGCCCGCGTACCGGTAAACGTCGCGAGCACCCCCACAAAGACGGCGGCGAACCCTGCTCCCATGACGAGGAAGCGTCGGCGGAGGCGCTGCGATTGTATGAGCATGCGGCTGGCTGGGTAGGACAACCTACCGTTCTGCCATACCCCGAGCAAGACCGCGGCCCTGCACGGCGGGCCCGCACTCCTTATCTTGTCGCGCCACTTTAACGGACTGGAGAGTGTATGCGCGCATTGTTCGGAGCGGGCGCCCTCTGGCTGGTGCTCGCCGTCCCGGGAGCGGCCCAACACAGGAAGGCCGTGGAGGTGATCGGGTTCGGCGACTTCAACTTCCTCACCAGCGAACGTCCCGTGCCCGAGGGCTTCCGTTCCGGTCAGCTCGCGGGTCACGTTGGCGCGGCGCTCACCTCGCGGCTCGGGTTCTTCGCGGAAGTCACCGCGAGCCCGGTCGCGACCGGCCCCTTCAACCTCGAGATCGAGCGCAGCATTCTCCGATACGATGTCGCTGACTACTTGAAGCTCTCGGCGGGCCGCTACCACACACCGATGGGCTACTGGAACACGGCCTTCCATCATGGCCAGTGGCTCCAGACGAGCGTGAATCGCCCCGAGATGGTAAAGTTCGGCGGCCAGTTCCTGCCCGTGCACTTCGTGGGACTGCAGGCCGAGGGCTCGTTCGGGTCGGGCGGGCTTGCGGTGCGCTATCACGCGGGGGTCGGCAACGGCCGCGGTGCCCCCACTTTTATCGCCCGCGGCGGCGATGCCGGCGACGCGAACGCCCAGCGCGCCCGTCAACGAGCGAATGTTCGACGTGTTTCTGGCTTGGACCACCGAGCGCCCCGAAGTCATCGCGGAATACGTCAGGTCCCGGCATCAGCAGGACGGCGGCGCGCAGGCGACCTCTGAAGCTGGCTACGCGCAGATCGCCTACCGGTTGCCGGGCTCGGCGAGCGCCTAGAAGCCCTACGCACGTTACGAGCGGGTGGACGTGCCCGCAGCCGATTCTCTCCTCGGCCCCCTCGGTCTCAACTACCGGGCAGTGCTCGCCGGTCTCCGATTTGACTTCGCGCCGGTCGCGGCACTGAAGGCAGAGTACCGCCGGGAGAAACCGGGCGGTCCCCGTTGGCTCGACACCATCATCCTTCAGGTGAGCTTCACGTTCCCCCGCTGGCAAGAAGACGAAGCCTCCCGCGCGGAGGTGGCGCCATGAGTCGCCTCGCTGCGGTGTTGCTGTCCTGCCTGGCGCTCGCCGGCCGCGCAACCGTTGCAGCGCAGCGGCCAGCGGCCCCGAGCTCGCGGTCATCGTAAGCCGCGATGCCGAGACCGATGAGCTGTCGCTCGGCGATCTGCGTCGCATCTTCGTCGGCGATCGCCAGTTCCTGAGTGGGCGGACGCGCGTCAGCTTGCTGGTGCCCCCGCCCGGAACTCCCGAACGAGTGACTGCCCTTCGCGTGATCTATCGCCAGGGGGAGGCGGAATACCGCCAGTACTGGATTGCGAAAATCTTTCGGGCCGAAGTCACGAGCGGTCCTCAGATCGCCGGTGCCGAGCAGGCCAAGCGCGTGGTCGCGGCGACGCGCGGCGCGATCGCGTTGATTCCGGTGGCCGCGGTCGACGGCACGGTGAAAGTGGTTCGCGTGAACGGTCGCAGTCCCGGCCAACCGGGTTACGAACTGCGGTAGACGCTTCCCGGGCGTCCCGTGGCCGGGTAAGCTTCACCCCAGCCGCTTATGAACGACGCCCCCAAATACGATCCATCGCAGCTCGAGGCGCGCTGGCAATCGCGCTGGGCGGAGCGTGGCACCAACGAGCCCGATCTCGATGGTGCCGCGCGGCCGTTCTACAACCTCATGATGTTCCCCTATCCCTCGGCCGAGGGATTACACGTCGGCAACATGTTCGCGTTCACGGGCGCGGACATCTACGGCCGGTTCAAGCGACTCCAGGGCTACGACGTGTTCGAGCCGATGGGTTTCGACGCCTTCGGCATTCACTCCGAGAACTACGCGCTCACCATCGGCACCAATCCCGCAAAGCTGATCCCGCGAAACATCGCCACGTTCCGCCGCCAGCTGCGCCGGTTCGGCGGCATGTTCGACTGGCGGCACGAGCTCTCCACCACCGATCCTGCCTACTACAAGTGGACGCAGTGGCTCTTTCTCCAGCTCTTCAAGGCGGGGCTCGCGTACAAGAAGCGCGCGGCGGTGAATTGGTGCCCCAAGGACAAGACGGTGCTCGCGAACGAGCAGGTCATCGACGGCCGCTGCGAGCGCTGCGACACGCCGGTCGAGCAGCGCTTCCTCGACCAGTGGTTCTTTCGCATCACGAACTACGCTGAGCGCCTCCTGGAAAACCTCCCGAACCTCGACTGGTCTTCCTCCACCGCCCTCCTTCAGAAGAACTGGATCGGCCGGAGCGAAGGGGCGGAGCTCGTCTTCGAGACGCCCAGCGGCAAGAAGATCACCGTGTTCACGACCCGTCCCGACACGGTGTTCGGCGCGACGTATTTGGTCCTCGCGCCGGAGCACCCGCTCGTCGACGAGCTCACCGCGGTCGAGCACCGCTCGAGAGTCAAGGCATATCAGCGGGAGGTGCAGTCCAAGGACATCGTGTCGCGGCGGGTCGGTGAAAAGACGAAGACCGGTGTCTTCATCGGCTCCTACGCCCGCAATCCGGCGACGGGTGAAGCGATCCCGATCTGGATTGCCGACTACGTCCTGATGGAGTACGGCACCGGCGCCATCATGGCGGTCCCGGCGCACGACAAGCGGGACTTCGAGTTCGCCACGCAATTCAAGCTCCCGATCCGACAGGTCGTCGCGGTCCCGGGAGAGACGTTGCCGATTGTCTCGGAGAACGGCGTGCTCATGAACTCGGGGCCGTTCGACGGTGTGTCGTGCGGCGAGGGGGCGCGCAAGATCGTCGCCTGGCTCGCCGAGCGCGGTCTCGCGACGCCGCGCGTCCAATACCGGCTGCACGACTGGTGTATCTCGCGGCAACGCTACTGGGGTCCTCCAATCCCCATCATGTACTGCGAGAAATGCGGGGTCGTCCCGGTGCCGGAGAAGGACCTGCCGGTCCAGCTCCCCCTCATCGACGATTTCCGCCCCGACGATACCGGAGTGAGCCCGCTCGCACGGCACGAAGAGTGGTACTTCGTCAAATGT
>QHUF01000314.1 GCA_003221075.1 Gemmatimonadota bacterium | reverse complement strand
GGACGCGCACGCGTGTCTCCTCGGTCAGACGCAGCGGCGTGCGCGCGTCTTCGTCGTCGCCCATGTGCTCGAGCTGTGCCAGGGTCGAGTTCGTGCCGGGGCCCCGGGTGCGCATGAATGGGCCAATGTCGGCGGGATTCAGCCGGCCGCTTGCGGGGAAGATGCTCACGCCCCAATAGCGTTCTTCGGCCGGCGGCGCACCGTTCCAGTCGTTGTAGGCGTGGGAATCATCGCTGTGGTAGTACACGAGATAATTGCCGGCATCGAGATGCACCGTCCCGTCGAACAACCGGTTCTTCTCGGCGCCGCCGGCATGCTCCGTCTCCTCGTAGCGCATCACCCAGACCCGCTTGTGCTGCTCGTCGTCGACGATCCACGCGTAGTCGTTCATTTTGTCGTTGGTACCTTCACCCAGCGCGTAGATGTGCACGTCCATCGGACGCCGCAGCGCGAAGCCCGCCGACCGCAGCTCGTCGTCACGGACCCCAATCATCGACACGATGGTCTGGCCCTGCGGCACCGGTTCGTATTCGAATGGCTTGACCGCGGCGCGCGCCGTCCGGTCGCTCACGCGCAGCGTCATCCCCCAGAACTCGGGATCGGTCGCCGGCACGTTGTTCCAGTCATCGGGGCTGTGTGAGTCGTCGCACACGAAGTAGGCGACGTAGTGGCCCGGCTTGAGCTGCAGCGTCTCGTGCGCCATGCGATTCTTCGCCGCGCCTCCGGCGGGATCGGTACCGTCGTAGGTCATCGACCAGACGCGCTTGCGCGTGTCGGCGTTCATGATCCAGCCGTAATCGAACTCGCCGTCGCGCCGCAGCTCACCGATGGCGTAGACCTCGACGGTCGTGGGCCGAGTGATCTCGAATCCCTTGCGCGTCGAGCTGTTGCGGTCAGGGGCGATGGTCAGAATCGCGGATGCCGTGAACGCGTCGCGCGCGGCGCGGATGTCCGCCTCAGAAGCGGTCCGTCCCACGCCCTCGATGTGCAGACCGAACTGCTTGTACAACTCCGTCTCGACGTAGGGACCCCCATACTTGGCGCGCCGGCCGAGCCGGATGATTTCCTTCAGGCTGATATTGATGTCGCCGTTCCACGAGACGGACGAAGCGGGATACGACGCGTAGTGCGCCTCGTACGTGCCGGCTGGCAGGTGAACGGTGCCGGAGAAGCGGCGCAGGCCGTTGGATTCGCGGCGCGTATCCACGGAGCGCAGATCCCACACGACCGCGCGGGTGCGCGCATCGAGAATCCACGCGGCCGCGGGCCAGGTCGTCTGCTCGTCGTCCTGCCAGTGCTCATCGTCACGACTGCGCAACCGGTCCGGCCACGGCTCCGCGCCGATGGCCGACAGTTTGAGGTCCTGCGGCGCCGTGAGGACGAAGCCACTCACCCGGTATTCCCGGGGGCTGAGGTTCTGAATGTCGACTAACTGGGTCTGAGCGAGCACCAGCAGGAGCGCGAGTTGCATGGCTGATACAACGGGGCGCGGCGATTAGGGGTTTCTCCCTAATCATGGCCGCGCCCCGGGGATCGCCGCGCTCAGGTCACGCGCCGCACTCCGACCCACCGCCGCCACCACCACCGTCCCTTAGGGTCCCCCGGCGCCAGTGAGCTGACCACGACGCCGCGATCCCACCCGGAGCTGTGCACGAAATTCCCGCCGCCGATGTACAGCCCGACGTGCTGGACGGGGCCGCCCGGCACACGCGAAAAGGTCAGCAGATCCCCCGGCTCGAGCGCGACGGGTTTGCGCGGGATAGCAACGCCCGCGCGCGCCTGCTCATAGCTCACCCGCGGCAGCCAGATCCCCTGGGCGGCGAAGGACCTCCAAATCAGGCCCGAGCAGTCAAATCCGCCCCCCGCATCGGCGCCCGTCGCACCCCAGCGATAGGGCGTCCCCACGGCGGCAAGCGCCTCGCGCGCCACCGCGACTCCCGGTGTCGGCGGCTCGACGACCGCCCTCCGGGCGCTGTCACGTGCGGCAACCAACACGACGGCCTGCGCTCCCGCGACGAGCAGCGCGAGACCTCGGATCATGTACGTCTGCATGGATAACCCCCGATAGCAACGAAACCGTCTACCCCAGGTCGGGTCCCGGGGCTCCATCCCTAACCGGCGGGCTTATCCGAAGGAACTAATCCCCGTGATTTCCTGGCCGAGGATGAGCGTGTGGATGTCGTGCGTGCCTTCGTAGGTGTAGACCGATTCGAGATTCGCCAGGTGTCGCATCGCCTGGTACTCGGCCAGGATGCCGTTCGCACCAAGTAAGCGCCGCGTTTCACGCGCGACGTCGGTCGCCATGCTCACGTTATTGCGCTTGGCGAGCGAGACCTGCTGCGGTGTCGATTTGCCGTCGTCCTTCAGGCGGCCGAGCTGGAGACAGAGGAGCTGCGCCTTCGTGATCTCTGTG
>QHUF01000334.1 GCA_003221075.1 Gemmatimonadota bacterium | reverse complement strand
TCGACGCCCGTGAGGTCACCGTTCATGCGGATCGTTCCGGTGAGTGTGCCCCGGAGCGGGAACGCGGCGACCCGGCCGGTCAGGCCGTCGAGCGACAGCGAATCGGCGTGCACGTCGGTGAATACGCCCAACACGTCGGTGCGGAAATCGAGGCCTACCACACCGCGGACCACACTGGCGGGCCGATCGCCGTCGTGATGCCGTAACGTGCCGCTGAACATCGCATTCTTGAGCGTGCCGGTGAGCGTGCCCGACGCGTCGAGCTCGCCCTGGAGATCGAACCCCGGAACGAGCCGCCGCACCGTGCCGATATCGATGCGGCCCGTTTCCACGGCGAACGGCTGAAACGCGAGGTCTTTCCCGGCGACGTTGATTTCGCCCTTGCCGAAGATTTGGGACTCGGGCCAGCCGGGCACGAGCGAGTCCCGGAACGACCACTCCGTTTCGATCTTCAGCGCGCTCATCGGCCCGTCCACGATCGTGCGGCCGGTCAAGCGGCCGTGGAACGGCAGCGAATCGATGTAGACACGCGGGAAATCGAGCGAAAGCTCACGCGCGACCAGATCGCCTTGGCGCAGCGCCACGAGTCCCGAGTCGGCGGCGCTGAACGCGTTGACGTGCCCGGTGAGACGCCCCTCGCCAAACGTGAGGTCGAGCGGCCGCAACTGAATCTCGAGCAGGCGTCCGCCGTGTGAGGCGAGCGTTACGCCGCCGTGCAGCACCGCGTGCTCGGGAAACCGCGGATCGAGGAACCGGATGTCGGTCAGCGTCGCGGAGTCCGTGTTCATGACGAGGTTCCACAGCAGCGTGTCCCGCGGCCATTGGACCGTGCCGCGCGCGCGGAACTGTGTGGCCGGGAAGCGCACGCGTGACAGATCGACGTCGAGTGTACGGCCCTCGATCGTCACCCGGCCGACGACGTCGGCGATCGACAGCTTGGGGTCGGTGGCCTCGGTCGCGAGCCGCAGGATGTCGATGCGGATGCCCTTCTCGCGCGGCGCCTGGATGCGCATCGCGGCCAGCCGGGCGTTGAGATGCTCGAAGCGCCTGACGCGGTAGCGGCCGTCTTCGCCGGAGAACTCGATCTCTTCGTTGGTGCTGTTGACTTCACCGTGCTTTTGCAGCCGCAGCGTCAGCGACCCGTCCATGATCTGCACGTTGCGCAGCAGGATCAGCGAGCGCGGTCCCGCGGGGCCCAGCGGTCTCACGGTGACGGTGTCTTTCTCACCGAGCCGCAACAGTTCGTCGAAATTGGTCCGGCCATTCGCGTGCTGGACGATGTTGATGATGGGGCGGTCGAGCCGTACCTCCATGAACACTACGCGGCCCGCCGCGAAGTCGATCGGGTTGTAGCCCAGCTCGGCGCGGGGCAGCCAGGCGACGAGCGTCGAATCGGGATCGAGCAGGCGCACATCGGTGAGCACGACGCCGGTGAGCAGCGACCCGCGGACCTCGCCCACTTCGATCGAGCCGTGTACCGCGCCTTCGACCACGGTGCTGGCCACGCGCGCGAGCATCGTGCGGCCCGCTCGCGTGCCGACGAGCGCGTTGAGCGCGCCGAGGAAACAGGCGAGCAGTCCGACCAGCGTCCAGAGCGCGACACCCAGGGAGCGGCGCATCTAGAACGCCTGTCCCACGGCGAACTGGACCACGACTTTTTGCCAGAACGTCTTGGGGGCTCGCAAGGGCGGGTACGAGGGGCGGATTTGCGTGATCGTGCTGGCCGTATCGCTCGTCTGGTACAGCAGCGGGCCGCGCTCGGTCGCATAACCGTTGTAGGCGGCGTCGATGCGCACAGGCCCGAGGGGCGTGTTGAAGCGGACACCGACGCCGGGCGTCACGCGCATGCCGCTGAGCGAGACGATTTCCTCGCCGCGCTCCCAGACCTGCCCGGCATCGACGAATACGCCGAGGCGCATCCGCGAAGCCCAAATCGGCGACGGCAGCCGTAGCTCGGCGTTGAGAATGATCGCGGTGTTCCCGCCCGTCGGCCGCGTCTGCACGCTGCGGAATACCTTCTCACCGCCCGCACGCCTGGTGGCGGCCGTATCGACCGCCGCGGGCGTAATCGTATCGGCGCCGACCAAGACGTAAACGCGTGGTCCCAACTCGTTCCGCCCATAGCCGCGCACGGAGTTCGGCCCACCACCGTAGAAGCGCTGATCGGGCGGAACGTACCCCACCTTCTGGCCCCCCAGCTGAATGTTGCGCGGCAGGATCGTGCCGCCCCGCACGCGCCACGCGAACACGGAGCGCCGGCCAATCGGATAGTACTTGGCCACCTCCATCTCGCCGCGATTGAACTCGTATGTACGGTCCGAGCCGACGAGCCGCGATGCGTGCAGCAGCGCAATCGTCGAGACGGTCCCCTCGGAGGGGTCCAGAATGTTGTTCACCCGATCGCGCACGATCGTGATCGTCGCCGCGCCGAAGCCGCGCTTGCGCCGGAGAAAGTCCTGGCTCGTGGCGTCGCAAAGACGGAACAGGCTGCAGTATACCCCCGCGCTTGCCTGCGTCCGTCCGTACGAGTAGCTGTAGCCGATCGTCACCGGGAGCCGGCCGCGCGCATTCAACGTAAGGTCGGCGTTCCCGCCGATCGCCTCACGCGTGTAAATGTTGAATTCCGAGTGCCGCTCAAGCTGGAATCCCAACGATCCGACGTGTGCCCGCGACAGGAATGCGGGCTGCCGCAGCGTGAGGCCAAGGCTGTAGTTGAGCGTATCGAACGTCAATGTACCTGTGAAGGGGTTGCAGAACTGATCGAATCCGGTCGATCCCTTTGCCGTGCCGCCGAGCTTCGACACGCGGGCCGAGAGATCGAGCGTCCGTGCCCCGCCCAAGAAGTCGTGCGCCGCCCAGCCGCTCTGCACGCGGAAACACTCGACGCTGCCGTAGCCGCCGCCGAACCGCAGCTGGTGGCGCGGCCCCTCGAGCAGCTGGATCAACACGCGCACGGTCGAGTCGGGCGTTGTTTGCTGCGGTGGCAGCGAATCGAGGAGCGCGACGTTGACCGAGCTGAAAACGCCAATGCCGTACAGATCGCGCTGCGTCTGGTACAGCGCGTCTTGCTTGAACCCCTGACCCGGCCGCATCGACATGACGCGCCTCACGGTGCCGGTGTCGACGTCCCGCAACCCGTGAATCATCACCTCGCCGATGCGCATCCGGGGGCCTGGCTGGACGTCGAGCTCGACCTCGGCCTTCAGGATTCCCGCTTCGGAATCAAAGTTTCGCAG
>QHUF01000333.1 GCA_003221075.1 Gemmatimonadota bacterium | reverse complement strand
TCTTGAACTGCCGTGTCCCGAGCAGCCGATACGCGACGCTCCGCCCAATGCGGCTCGTGAGATTGAACTGGGGAGTGGTGCCCGGCGCCCCCCGCTTGGTACGGATGACGACAACACCGTTGGTGGCGCGCGACCCGTACATCGCCGTTGCCGCTGCCGACTTCAGCACTTCAATCGATTCGATCTCATCGGGGTTCAGGTCCGCCAGTCGATTGACGAGCGCGTCCTGATTGCTCCCAATACCGGCTGAACTCGTGCGACTGCCGGCGCCAGTCACCGAATTGGCGCCATCGGAGATCGCGTCGTTCGAGATAATGACGCCGTCGACGACGAAGAGCGGTTGTCCCTGGCCGAGAATCGACGTGGCGCCGCGGATCTGTACCTGGCCGCCGCCGCCGGGGGCGCCGCTGTTCATCGATATCGTCGCGCCCGGCACTTTGCCCTGCAGAGACTGCTCGAGCGCCTGCGCGGGAGCGCGGTTGAGCTCGTCGCTCGAGACTTGCACCGTCGCCGTCGTGGCGTTGCGCCGTTGCAGCGTCGTCGCCTGTCCGGTAACGACGACTGCTTCTAGCTTGAAGGGATCCTCGTCGAGCGCGACGCTCACGCTCGAGGTCGATGCGCTGGCCGCCACCTCTTTGCGCTGGAAGCCGATCGCGCGAACGAGCAGCCGAACGTCTCCCGGGCCCACCGATATCCGGAAGGTGCCGTCGTTCCCGGACTGCGCCACGCCTTGGCCGCCGATCTCGATGACCGTCGCGCCGGCGACCGGAGCGTCGCCAATGGCGCGAGTGACCTTGCCGGTCACTTCTCGATTCTGCGCGCCGGCAATCGCTGGCAGCAGACCGAGAGCCAAGACTGCTGATGCAAACGTAAAAGATCTGCTCATGCGAACCTCACCTTTCTGGCCTGGATAGGACTGAGCTCGTCATCATGCGCGAAAATATGAGGGCCGTTCCGACCCCCCACAACCACCTCCGTTTCTCAATGTGCGGGCTTTCGTTTTGGCACCCCACGCTTTGTCCAGACGAGGATGACTCCGCAGCCGGAATCGCGCCGCTGATACTGCGGAGGGGCACTGAAGAGGTTCGAGTAGACTTCGATCGCGAGAACCTCCGACGGTACTAGAGGGATCGAGGGGGTCTGGATCGGTGGAAGCGGGTAGAAAACGCCGTCGATGAAGTAGGAGGGCGGACAGTAGTTCGCTAGCGCCGGGTTCAGGATCTGCCCTTGTCCACGTTGGACCTCGACCGCCAAACTGGAACCGTTGGGCCGCAGCAGGAGCCCAGGGACCATCCTGAACACTTCCTCGAACCGCACGGCGCCGCTTCTCTTGACATCTGCCGTGTCGAGGAAGTGGCCCTGTGCGGAATGGCTGCGTCTGGTGAAACCGACCTGATTCAGATACGGTTCGTATGCCGCTTCGACGGTCACTGGGTCGAGGACAATCACCGAGTCCCCAACGACGATGTCGACCTGTTCGACCGAGCTGCCGCGTACTGTTGCTTGCGCGCGCCCGGACCTGTACCCAAGTGCGCGGGCTTCGAGAATGCCCGATCCTGCTGCGACGCCCTCTAGTCTGAAGCGGCCATATTCATCGGCCTGCGTCGATGCATCACTCCCGACGGCGACAACAGTCGCCCGTGGCACGAGCCCTCCACTGCGATTACGGACCACTCCTTTGACGTCGCCGGTCAGGGGCGCCGTCGCCAGCGCGAGATCTGCTCGCGCGAACGCGCGACCCGCCAGGTCAACGACCAGCATGCCGGCCGATCCGCCTTCAGTGCGGCCCCGGATAACCAACGCCACGTCGATCGGCAGACCGCAAAGCAAGACGTGGCCGGACGCGTCCGTGTTCGCTTCAACGACTCGCTCGGCGCTGCGTACTGACGGCCCGCCGATATCGTACGTCGTCCAATGCGCAGTCACTGCCGCAGGGGACAGAGGCTTGCCATCCGCCGCATTGTGTACCACGCCGAGCACGACGCCCGTCTGGCGGAGCGGATCCTTGGGGCAGAGCATGTGGTGTGCTTGCGCGGGACTCGGCGTCGCGAGCACGACGTTCGTGCTTTCGCCGGAGCCGACATCGACGGTGACAGGGGGAACCGAGATCCCGGCGGAGTCAAGAATCGGATGATAGAAGGTGAGGACATAGCGGCCGGGCGACAGCGCGTCGAGCGTGAAGCGCCCGCCCGCGTCACTGCGCGCCATGCGATTGGTGCTCTCGATCCAGACCTCGGCGCCTTCCAGCGGCGCGCGCGTGATGAGGCTGTCGTAGACGACGCCGTGCAGGACGCCGGGCGGAGCCGGGCTTTGCGCCCGAACCGGCGCAGCCAACAGCAAACCGAGGCCGCCGAGGAGGATGAAACGCATCGTTCCAATCAATCCTATCGTTCGGGACCCGGCCCGCAAGCCGCGGATCGTTAGACTTCAGGGGGTTGACCTAACTGTAACAATACGTTTAGTTTCGCGGGCTTCGGAGCACTTTTTTCGAGATTCTTGCGAGGGGTATTTGCCGACCATCAACCAGCTCGTCCGGCACGGCCGCCGCGACGTGGAGAAGAAAGAAAAGGCGCCGCACCTGCGTGGCAACCCGCAAAAGCGGGGCGTGTGCACGCGTGTGTACACCACGACGCCGAAGAAACCGAATTCGGCGCTGCGCAAAGTGGCCCGTGTTCGTCTGACGAATGGCTTTGAAGTGACGGCATACATCCCCGGTGAAGGGCATAACCTGCAGGAGCACTCGATTGTGATGATCCGCGGCGGCCGCGTGAAGGATCTGCCGGGCGTCCGCTATCACATCATCCGCGGCACGCTGGACGCCGCGGGCGTGAATGAGCGCAAGCAGTCGCGCTCCAAGTATGGCGCCAAGCGTCCCAAGGAGGCCGGGAAGTGAGTCGTCGCAAAAGCTCTGTTCGACGTCCGGTTCCCGCGGACCCGCGATACGACAGCCAGACCGTCTCGAAGTTCTTGAACAACCTGATGGTGTGCGGCAAGAAGTCGTTGTCCGAGCGAATCTTCTATCAGGCGATGGATATGATCGAGCAACGCACGGGGCAGCCGGGCGTGAACGTGTTCAAGCAGGCGCTGTCGAACGTGAAGCCGGCGCTGGAAGTGAAGTCGCGCCGCGTCGGTGGCGCGACGTATCAAGTACCGGTCGAAGTGCGGCCCGAGCGCCGCACGGCGCTGGGGATGCGCTGGATCATACA
>QHUF01000059.1 GCA_003221075.1 Gemmatimonadota bacterium | reverse complement strand
ACGAAGAAAGGTCCGGGTACGCTCGCCGACTGTCTGCAGAAGGGCCGCGCGCAGGTGGCCGCCGGCTACATCCTGTACGGCTCCAGCACGATGCTCGTCTACACGACGGGGCAGGGTGTCCACGGCTTCACGCTCGATCCCACCATCGGCGAGTTTCTGCTGTCACACCCCGACATTCGGTCGCCCGACGTGGGCCAGTACTACAGCGTCAACGAGAGCCACTGGAACAAGTGGGCCCCGGGCATTCAGCGCGTCGTGGGCGCGTTCAAGAACGGCGATGGTGGCCGCGTCGAGGCGAAGAACGCGCGCTACATCGGCTCCCTCGTTGCCGACATTCACCGCAACCTGATGTCGGGCGGCGTCTTTTTGTATCCGGCCGATACGATTTCGCCGCAGGGCAAGCTGCGCCTGCTGTACGAAGCGGCGCCGCTGGCCTACGTGGTGGAGCAGGCAGGCGGCGCGGCGATCGATGGCGAGCGCGACATTCTGGATATCAAACCTTCCGAGCTCCACCAGCGCACGCCACTGATCATCGGCTCCAAGCGCGATGTGGCATACGCACACTCGGTGCTGTCCGCGCGATGAATCAGGATTGGTTGGAACGACCCGTCACAGACCAGAGCGCGCCCGGCGATCCGCCGTTCACGCGCGGCATCTATCCCACGATGTATCGCGGCAAGCTGTGGACGATGCGCCAGTACGCGGGCTTCGGCACGGCCGAGGAGACGAACGCGCGGTTCCGGCACCTGCTGGATGCCGGTCAGACGGGGCTGTCGGTCGCGTTCGATCTCCCCACGCAGATGGGCTACGACTCCGATCATCGGATGGCCGAAGGGGAAGTGGGGCGGGCCGGCGTGGCGATCGACAGCGTGGACGACCTGGAGCGGCTGTTCCACGGCATTCCGCTCGACAAGGTCTCGACGTCCATGACGATCAACGCGACGGCCGCGATCCTGCTCGCGATGTACGTCGCCGTCGGCGAAGAGCAAGGCGTCCCGCTCATCAAGCTGCAGGGCACGCTGCAGAACGACATCCTCAAGGAATACATCGCGCGCGGCACGTACATCTATCCGCCCGAGCCGTCGCTGCGGCTCGTCGCCGACATCTTTCGGTTCACGTCGCGCGCCAAGATGAGCTTCAACCCGATTTCGATCTCGGGGTACCACATGCGCGAGGCGGGCGCGACGGCGGTGCAAGAATTGGCGTTCACCTTTGCTAACGGTTTGGAATACGTGCGCCGTGCGCAGTACGCCGGAGTGGCGGTGAACGATCTTGCTCCGCGACTCTCCTTCTTTTTCGCCGCGTATACGAATCTGTTCGAAGAGATTGCGAAATTCCGCGCCGCGCGCCGGCTCTGGTATCGGCTGATGAAAGAGAAGTTCAACGCCTCGGACGCCGCCGCCCGACTCCGCTTCCATACGCAGACCGGTGGCGCGACGCTCACGGCGCAACAGCCGCTCAACAACGTGGTGCGGGTTGCGATTCAGGCAATGGCCGCCGTGCTGGGAGGCACGCAGTCGCTCCACACCAACGCGTACGACGAAGCGCTGGCGCTGCCCACCGAGCGCAGCGCGACATTGGCGCTCCGAACCCAGCAGCTGCTCGCCCACGAAACGGGCGTGCCGGATGTGGTCGATCCGCTTGGCGGCAGCTGGTACGTGGAGAGTTTGACCGAGAAGATCGAAGCGGCTGCGAGACAGTTGGTGGAGGAGGTGGAGGGTGGTGGAGGATCTGTCAAAGCCATTGAACGGGCATTCTTTCAGGAAGCGATCGCGCGCAGTGCGTATGAGCAACAGCGTGACATCGAGGCGGGCGACCAGGTCGTCGTGGGCGTGAACGAGTACGTCACCGGAGAGCCGCTCCCGCCGATTCCCGCGCCCGACTACTCGAAGCTTGCCGACGCACAGCGGAAGCGCGTGACCGAACTCCGGGGGAAGCGGGACGGGGGAAGAGTGAAGCGGACCTTGGGCGCACTCGAGTCGGCCGCACGCGAGTCCGCCGCTCCATTGATGGAGCCGATTCTCGACGCCGTGCGCGCGCGCGCCACGCTGGGCGAAATCAGCGACGTGCTCCGGTCGGTATGGGGCATGCACGACGCCCAGTGACCACCCTCCTGTTGTCCCTGTTGCTCATCGCTCAGGATACCGGTTCCATCAATCGCTTTATCCAAGCCGAGATGGAGCGCCAGCACATTCCGGGGCTCTCCGTCGCCGTGCTGAGCGGCGACCGCGTGGTGCTGTCGCGCGGCTACGGCTTTGCGAACGTCGAGTTGCGGGTGCCGGCGTCCGATAGCACCGTGTATCAGTCGGGATCGATGGGCAAACAGTTCACCGCCGCGCTCGTCGAAATGCTGGTCGATCGCCACCGCCTCCGTCTCGATGACTCGATCGTGCGCTGGTTTCCCGAGGGGGCAGGGGTGTGGCAGGAGATCACGGTCCGACGCCTGTTGACGCACACGGCCGGCGTGGCCGAGTACACCGATTCGACGTTCGACTACCGCAAGGACTACACGGAAGACGAGCTCGTGAAATTCGCCGCCGCGCGGCCGCTCGATTTCCGGCCGGGCGAGCGCTGGAGCTACAGCAACACCGGGTATGTGTTGCTGGGTGCGCTGATTCATCGCGTGACCGGTCGCTTCTACGGCGATCTGCTGCGCGATTCGGTCTTCGGGCCGCTGGGAATGCGCGATTCCCGCGTCATCTCGGAAGCCGACATCGTGCCCAATCGGGCGGCCGGCTACCGCCTGGTGGACGGCGCGCTGAAGAATCAGGAATGGGTCGCGCCGACGCTCAACACGACGGCCGACGGTGCGCTCTACTTTACCGTCCGCGATCTGACGCGCTGGGCGATCGCCCTGAATCACGCTCGAATGCCGAGCCCGGCGGCGCTCGACACGGCGTGGACGCCCGTGCGGCTCAGCGACGGCGCGACGTATCCGTACGGGTTCGGCTGGTTTCTCCTCCCGCAGCGGGACCAACGACGCATATCGCACACGGGAAGCTGGCAGGGATTCAAGACCGCGATCGCGCGCTATCCCAAGCCGGGTCTGACGGTCATCGTGCTCGCCAATCTCGCCGAGGCGCAGGTGGGCGCGATTGCCTACGGCATTGCCGGTCTGCTCGAATCCGCGCTGCAGCCCCCACATCTCGTCACCGCGACAAGCGGCCGGCAGCCGCCCGTCCCGATTCCGACGCTGCTGCACTCGATCGCTGTGAAACCGGACAGCGCCGCCATCACGCCCCGATTCCGTCGCTTCCTGAGTCCCGATCTCATCGACTGGTATCGAGCGCTGGCCGCGGAACAGCGGCAATGGAGCTTCGCCGGCTGTGATGTGATCACGTCGCTGGGCTTCAGCTACTTGGGTTCACCCGTCACCTATGCCTGTCATGCGCGCTCAGCCCGCCCGTCAGGTGGAGGCACCGCGGTCACGGTGTTCTATACAGCCGACTGGCGCGCGGCGGGCGTCGAGGGGTACGGATATTGAACCCGGCACCACCGCTCCCGGACGGCATCACCACCCGCAGGATCGTGGCCCGCGCCATCGTGGCGCTGCTGTTCGGCATCGCCTTAAGCTATGCCATCGGCAAGAGTGTGGAGGGCGATGCCGCGCGCGGCCGCGCCCTCACGATGAAGGAGTACGTTGCCGACTTCGAGAGCTACAGAAACCACCTGATTGGGAATGGGAGTCCCATCTGGGCCATGATCATCGCGGGCGTCGTCATCATGGTTCTTGTCTTTGCGATCTACGAGCTGCTGGTTTGGCTCGTCGACAAGGTCCTGCGTGCCATGGATCGCCGGATGAACCCATGAAGCTCGTTGGTTGCGTGATCGTCCTGTTGGTCGTCGGCACCGCGTGCACCGAGATCGCCTGCGGCTGCACGCCGCGTCTTAACCAGGCGATCGTGTGGGGCCAGGTGACAATCGACAGCGGGGGGCCTGCGTCGCGCGCCGCGATGTTTGCAGAGGCCACGCCAACCGGCGCGTCCTGCGTCCAGAATACACTGACGGCCTGGGGCCGCGCCGATTCGCTCGGTCGTTTTCGGCTCGCGGTTTTTGGACCCGGAGTCAGTGATTCGGGGTGTGTCTTTGTGGGGGCGCTCTTTCCTCCGACCCAGGCCGGCAAGGATACCGTTCTCGGACCCTTCAAAATGAGATTCGCGCCCGACGCTCCCTTCGATAGCCTGAATGTGGATTTGGTGATCCCGCACTAATTTTCCCGATTACGGGCGAGGGGGAAAACACAATGCTTCTCACGCTTGTTGGCGTCGTCGCGTCGTTGCAACAAGTGCAAACGGGGTTTCTCGATCGCAGCGTCACGCTCGCAGGTCACGCCTATCATTATCAGGTCTACGTGCCGGCCGATTACGCTACGAAGCCGAGCTGGCCGGCGATTCTCTTTCTCCATGGCGCCGGCGAGCGCGGCGATGACGGGCTCCTCCAGACCAACGTGGGCTTGGCTCCCGCGATTCGTCAGAATCCGTCGCGCTATCCCGCGATCGTCGTCTTCCCGCAGGTCCCGCGGGATTCCCAGTGGGTGGGAGCGCCCGGTGACATGGCCGTGGCGGCGCTGCAACAGACCATGCGGGAATTCCACGTCGATCGGAATCGCGTGTATCTCACCGGCCTCTCGATGGGCGGTCACGGCACCTGGTACGTGGCCTACCAGCATCCCGAGCTTTTCGCGGCGGTCGTGCCGATCTGTGGCTGGGTGCGGGAATTCCCGCAGTTTCGTGGCTCCGTCCCGGCTGTACCCGGAGATAGCGCCGCGGTTATGCCCAACCTGGTGCAGCGGCTCGGCAAAACCCCGATCTGGATCTTCCACGGGGAAGTGGACCAGGTCGTCAATGTGAATGGGTCACGCGAGCCGGCTGCCGCGCTCAGGGCGGCTGGAGCGGACGTGCACTATACGGAGTTATTAGGCCTCAATCACAACGCGTGGGATGCTGCCTACGCATCCGATGAGTTCCGGAACTGGCTCTTCGCCCAGCAGCGGCGTTGACCAAGGTCGCTCGTTTCAATTGGAACTGCGCCGCATTCTGACGAGCAGATGCTTTCACCGCAGACTCCGGCCCGCCGGCCACATGGCCAGCGGGCCGTTTGCGTGCCAACTTTCAGCACTCTCTTCACGAGGAATCGCTGTGATGAACCGGCGTGAAGCACTCCTTCTGCTCGCCGGGACGGCCGCGCTCCCCGATCAGCTTTTTGCGGTGGGACGCGCTGTCCACAAGAAGGTGCGCGCCGGAACGCTGCGCGCGTTGACTCCCCAGCAGAATGAGACCGTCGCCACCATCGCCGAGCTGATCATCCCCAAGACCGACACGCCGGGCGCGCGCGAGGCGGGCGTCCCCGCGTTCATCGACGTCATGCTGGCCGATTGGGGAGATGACGACCAACGCCAGATGATCACTGCTGGCCTCGCGAACGTGGATGAGCGAAGCCGCACGGCATTTGGGAAAGACTTCGTCGCCTGCACGCTGGCGCAGCAGACGGAAATCCTCGAGGACCTGGACTACGAGCTGGCGCGCCTGCGTGACACCAAGAGCGATACATCGAAAAACTTCTTCCAAGCCATGAAGTGGCTGACGTTGACTGGCTACTACACGTCGGAAGTCGGCGCGACCTCCGAGCTGCACTACCGCGTCGTACCGGGCCGCTACGAACCCTGCTACCCCCTCGCACCATGAAAACCTACGACGCCATTGTGATAGGGTCGGGCATGTCGGGCGGCTGGGCGGCGAAGGAGCTGACCGAGCGTGGCCTGCAGACGCTCGTGCTCGAGGCCGGCAGACCGATCAACCCCGAGACGGACTACGTCGAGCACGTGCCGATGTGGGAGATGAAGTTCCGCGGCATGGGCGACCGCAAGCGACTCTCCAAGGAACAGCCCATCCAGCAACAGTGCTACGCCTGCGATGAGATGGCCTACAAGTTTTTCGTGAACGACCTCGAGAATCCCTACACCACGCCCGCCGACAAGCCATTCTCGTGGATTCGCGGCCGCCAGGTGGGCGGGCGCTCGATCATGTGGGGCCGGCAGGTCTATCGCTGGAGCGACCTCGACTTCGAGGCGAACGCGCGCGAAGGCATCGGCGTCGACTGGCCGATTCGGTACGCGGACATTGCCCCCTGGTACGACCACGTCGAGACCTTCGTCGGCATCAGCGGCCAGGCGGAAGGGCTGCCGCAGCTCCCCGACGGCAAATTCCTCAAGCCGATGGCGCTGAACTGCGTCGAGCAATCGGTCCGTGAAGCGGTCGGCCGCGCGTGGCCGGGCGAACGGATGGTCACAATCGGCCGCTGCGCCGTGCTGACCGAGCCGCACAACGGCCGCGCCGCCTGTCACTACTGCGGGCCGTGCCACCGCGGCTGCATCACGCGCTCGTACTTCTCGAGCGTCAATGCGACGCTGCCGGCCGCGCAGGCGACCGGGCGCCTCACGCTGCGGCCCTACAGCGTGGTCCACAGCATCACCTACGACAAGCGCCGCGGCCGCGCCACGGGTGTACGCGTCATCGACGGGCAGACGAAACACGCGATCGAGTTCCAGGCGCGCATCATCTTCCTGTGCGCGTCCACGATCGAATCGGCACGGATCCTGCTCAATTCCGGAAACGGGTTCGCGAATTCCAGTGGTCAGGTCGGCAAGAACCTGATGGATCACATCATGGGCGGCGGCGCGAACGGCCGGATCGATGGACCGCTCGATCGCGACTCCATCGGTAATCGTCCCAACGGGATCTACGTGCCGCGCTTCCGCAACATCGGGAAGGGCAAGTCCAAATTCCTCCGCGGCTACGGGTTCCAGGGCGGCGGCGGCCGCTCCGACTGGGGACGCGGCACGGAGCAGGCCGGTTTCGGGGCCGACTTCAAGAAGTCGCTCCGCAAGCCTGGTCCCTGGGGATTCAGCTTCTACGGCTTCGGCGAAATGCTTCCCAAAGAGGAGAATGTCGTCGAGATCGACAAGACCAAGGTGGACGCCTGGGGCATTCCCGTCGCCCGGATCAGTTGCGCGTATGGCGAGAACGAAACCGCCCTGGTGCACGACATGTCCATCACCGCCGCGGAGATGCTCGCCGAGGCGGGGGCGCACGACATCCAGCCGTATACGAGCAACAACCCACCCGGACTCGTCATTCACGAGATGGGCACGGCGCGGATGGGCAAGGACCCCAAGACATCGGTGCTGAACGCGCACAATCAGAGCTGGGATGTCCCGAATCTGTTCATCACCGACGGCGCCTGCATGGCGTCGACAGCGTGTCAGAATCCATCGATCACCTACATGGCACTCACCGCGCGCGCGGCGGCTTACGCCGTGGACGCGATGAAAAGGAGAGAACTGTGAAAAGCGTGCGCAGTGATAGACGGGAGTTCGTAAAGACACTGGCCGCGGCGGGGATCGCCATCGCGTGTCCCGGCGCACTGCGCACGGCCCGCGCCGCGGAGGGCGGCCACCAGGAGGCCGAGTTCGCCGGCTACCACAATCATTCGCCGGCCGACGTGAGGGCGATCCTCGACCGACACGGACTCTCGGCCCCCTCCACGCACGTCCCGTTCGAGAGCGACGATCAATGGAAGGCGGCGCTCGACGCGGCCAAGACGATCGGGCACGAGTACATCGTCATGCCATTCATTCCCGCGGAACGGCGCAAGACGTTGGACGACTGGAAGAACTTCGCGCAGGTCTTCAACCACGCGGGTCAGGCCGCGCACGATGCCGGAATCCAGTTCGCCTATCACAACCACGATTTCGAATTCCCGAAGCTCGACGGGCAGATCCCCTACGACGTGCTGCTCCAGAACACCGATCCCAAGCTCGTGCAGCTCGAAATCGATCTCTACTGGATCACCAAGGCGGGCCAGGACCCGCTCGCGTATTTCGCCCGCTGGCCGGGCCGCGTTCCGCTGGTCCACGTGAAGGACTCCGCGGGTCCCCCGGAGCATAAGATGGTCGACGTAGGGCAGGGGAAGATCGACTGGAAGCGCATCTTTGCGAAGAAGGATCAGGCGGGCATCAAGCACTTCATCGTCGAGCACGATCAGCCGCCGCAGCCGTTCGAAGACATTGCGACGAGCGCTCGGTACCTGAAGTCTCTGGAGTTTTGATATGGATGGGCGGATGGGCCGATGGGCTGATGGGCGGTCGATAACGCGGCGAGACGCGATTCTCTCAACGGTCGCGGCGGCTGGCATTGCGGCGATTGCACCGCCCATCCGCCCAACCGCCCATCGGCCCAGCGGCCGCCTCAAGCAGTCAGCCAGCCGCTGGTGCTACCGGTCCATCCCCCTGCCCGATTTGTGCGAAGCCGGGAAGGCCATGGGCCTCGCCGGCATCGACCTGCTCACCTCTGATGATTGGCCGATTGTCCGGCAGCACGGTCTGGTCTGCTCCATGGGGTACGCCGCGCGGCGGGACGACTTCATCCCGCGGGGCTTCAATGATCCGGCGAACCACGATTTGCTCGTGGGCGAACTGGAGCGTGCGCTGCCGTTGGCGCAGCAGCATGGCGTGCCCAACCTCATCGCGATGTTCGGCAACCGGCAGGGGCGCAGCGACGCGCAGGCCACGGACGCGTGTGTGACGGGACTGAAGCGCATCGCGCCGTCGGCCGAGCGGTACGGCGTGACGATTTGTGTGGAGCTCCTCAACAGCAAAGTAGACCATAAGGATTACCAGGGCGATCGGACCGCGTTCGGGGCGAGCATCATCGCGGCCGTGGGCTCACCGCGCGTGAAGCTGCTGTACGACATCTATCACATGCAGATAATGGAAGGGGACGTGATTCGCACGATCCGCGAGCACGCGAGTCATATCGGGCACTTCCATACCGGGGGCGTGCCCGGACGCCACGAGCTGGACGACACGCAGGAGCTCAACTATCGCGCGGTCGCGCGGGCGATCGCCGATACCGGGTTTGAGGGCTATGTGGCCCATGAATTCGTGCCGACCCGCGAGCCCTTGCGTTCCCTGAAAGAGGCCGTAGAGGTGTGCTCCGTCTGAGCGGCCTGTGTCCGCGGAGGCACTCGTAGAGTCTTGAAGGGAGCCCATGCTCCCCTCGAATGCCCGCCCGCTCGCCCGGCTCGTCCTCTTGAGCCTGATGCTCACCTTCGTCCTGGCTCGCCTCGTCAGTATCCTGATCGCGCTGCACCGCATGCCCAACATCTTTTTCCACGTACACGATACCCACGTGCACCATCTGAACTACGGCATCTTCCTCCTCGCCGGCGTGGGGGCGTACCTGCTATTCAGCTCCGGTCCGGCTGGACCGGCGGCCGCGGTGGTCTACGGGATCGGTCTCGGGCTCACGTTCGACGAGTTCGGGATGTGGTTGCATCTCAACGGCGATTACTGGCAGCGCGCCAGCTTCGATGCCATCGTCGTGCTGGTCGCGGCGCTCGGGCTCGCGGGGTTTGCTCCCCCGATCAGACCCTGGCGACCGCGGCTGCTCGCGGCGGTGCTGCTCATCTTTGGGCTCTTGATTGTCGGATCCTTCCGCCTGGCGGCCCGCGCCGAGCCGCGGCTTCAGAGCTGGGAGCAACGCGTCCAGCCGTAAGGTTGCATCTTTCCCGTCATGGCTCACGAATTCGGCGGTCTCGTCCTCGGCATCGCGATCGGCATCGTGATCGCGTGGCTCTACTTTCTCGTCTGGAAGCTCCGCTACAGCGCCGCGATTCGTGAAGATGCCGTGCAACGCAGCCTGGCCGTCACGGCCGGCAAGGTGCACGAGCAGCTCGTCCCCTATCTCCCCGAATTTGGGTTCAATCCCAAGGACGCGCGCTTTCTCGGTAGTCCGGTCGACCTCGTCGTGTTCGACGGGCTCTCGGCGGGTGAGGTGCGGCGGGTCGTATTTCTCGAGGTGAAGACGGGTGGCGCGCCGCTGACGCCGCGCGAACGCCAGGTCCGCGCGGTGATTGAAGCCCGCGAGGTCGCGTGGGCGGAGCTGCGGCTCACGCGGAGCCAGGGCTAGACATTACATTGGTAGCTCCTCGAGCCAGGAAACCCGTTTATGAAGAGCATCTTCTGGGGCGCGGTCATCATCGCGATCGGACTCGTGCGTGGCGACTCCGTATTCCGCGGCGATTTCGGCGTGATCAGCATCTTCTTCGACGCCCTCGGTGTCTTCTTCATCATTCGCGGCTTGGTTTCGATCTACCGCGCGAAACAGCAGGAGGTGGCGCCACCGCCTCCCGCACCGCCCCCCCCGTCCCCCCGGCGATGAGGCGCTCATGACTCGTCCCATGTCAAAGCGCCGCCAAACCTACGAAGCCGACGGCATCGCCGTCACGTTCGACCCCGATGTGTGCATTCATTCCGGCGTGTGCGTTCGTGGACTGCCCGACGTGTTCGATATCAAGCGCAAGCGGTGGATCCGGCCGGAGCTCAAGCCGCCGGATGTGGTGGCGGAACAGGTGATGCGGTGTCCCTCGGGCGCCCTCCAATTCGTGCGCAAGCAGAAGACTGATTAAGTTGTCCGCCGATGCCGACCTACGAATACAAGTGCCCGAACGGGCACCTGTTTGAGAAGACGTTTCCCCGCATCACGAGTAAGCGCCACGCGAAATGCCCGGTGTGCGGCAAGCGCGCGGAGCGGCTGATCTCGGGCGGCGCCGGCGTTCATTTCAAGGGCTCCGGGTTCTACGCCACCGATTACAAACGGCCCGCGGGAGCAACGGAGAAAGCCGACCATACGGCCGAGAAAGCCGAGAAGACTGCGAAGCCCGGCGACTCGAAGCCGTCGCCAAAGAAAGATTCAAGCTCCGACAAGTGACGGCACTCGAGACGATCCGTGCGGCGCTGGCACACGCGGCGTCACGACTGGGCGCGCCCCCCGGTGTCGACGTCGCGCTCGAGCGCCCGCGCGATCCCACCCACGGCGATCTTGCAACCAACCTCGCGCTAGCCCTGGCAAAGACTCTCGGTCAAAAGCCGCGCGCCATCGCGGAGCGGCTCGTGGCAACGATCGAGCTGCCACGGGGCCTGGTTCGCAAAACCGAAATTGCGGGGCCGGGGTTCATCAACTTTTTCCTCGAGACAGCAGAGGTGGTGGGTGCTCTGCCCACGATCCTCGCCGCAGGGGCGGCGTACGGGCGCGCTGCCGTTGGGAACCGGCGGCCCGTCAATGTCGAATTTGTCTCGGCAAATCCGACGGGACCGCTGCATGTCGGTCATGGTCGTCAGGCCGCGTTGGGTGATGCCATCGCCGCGCTGCTGGAATGGACCGGCTGGAAGGTGACGCGAGAGTTCTACTACAACGACGGCGGCGGCCAGATCGCGAACCTCGCGCGCAGCGTGCAGGCGCGCATTGCGCAGCTCAGCGGCAAGAGCGTCGATATTCCGGAGGGCGGTTATCACGGCGAGTACATTCGCGAAATCGCGGAACGCTACGTCGCCGCGCACAAAGAGGATCCTGCGGGGAAGAATCTCGACACGGTTCGGCGCTTTGCCGTCGACGCGCTCCGCGAAGAGCAGGATCGCGATCTGCAGGCGTTTGGCGTGCGGTTCGACGTCTACGCGCTCGAGTCCGCGCTCTACACCAGCGGCAAGGTCGATGAGACCGAAGCGCGCCTGGTTGCCGCCGGGCATACGTACGAGAAGGATGGCGCCCGCTGGCTCCGCACCACCGACTTTGGCGACGACAAGGACCGCGTGATGCGCAAGAGCGCGGAAAAGGGCGGCGACTATACGTACTTCGTCCCGGACGTCGCGTACCACGTCACCAAGTGGGAGCGCGGTTTTTCCCGCGCCATCAACGTGCAGGGCGCGGACCACCACGGGACCGTGCGGCGGGTGCGCGTGGGGCTGCAGGCGCTGGAGATGGGGATTCCCGAGGGTTATCCGGAGTACGTGTTGCATCAGATGGTAACCGTGATGAAGGGCGGCGAAGAAGTAAAAATCTCCAAGCGCGCCGGCAGCTACATGACGATCCGCGATCTGGTGGATGAAGTCGGGCGCGATGCGGTGCGCTACTTCTTTCTCATGAGGAAAAGCGACACGCACTTCGTGTTCGACGTCGACCTCGCCAAGAGCCAGACCGAAGAGAATCCGGTCTTCTACGTCCAGATGGCGCACGCTCGCATGAGCGGCATCTTCCGCGTTGCTTCGCGCGAGCCGGACTCGGGGACGGGTGCGGGCGTCGATCTGGCGCTGCTCACGCAGCCGGAAGAGATCGAGCTGGTCAAAGAGCTGGCCGACTTTCCGGAGATGGTGCAGCGCGCAGCGGCTGCGCTGGAGCCAAATCGCATCACGACTTATCTCGAGGGACTGGCCCGGTTGGCGCACGCGTGGTATCACAAGTACCGCGTGTTGGGGGAGCCGGAGGAAGCGGCCCGGCTCGTGCTCGCGCGCGCGGTCCAACAGGTGCTCGCGAATGGCCTTTCACTCTTGGGGATTCGCGCCCCGGAACGGATGTGAGCGTGGGTGTACTCGTCGTCGGCTCGATCGCGCTGGATTCCGTCATCACGCCCTTCGGCGAGACCGCCGACGCGCTCGGTGGGGCCGCGGTGTTCTTTGCGATGGCGGGGGCGGTGCTGGCTCCCGTCCAGGTCGTCGGCGTGGTCGGGAGCGACTTTCCCGAAGATCATCTCAAGAAACTGGCGGCGCGCGGCGTGGACCTGGCAGGCGTGGAGCGGCAACCGGGCGAGTCGTTCCGCTGGAAGGCGCGCTACTCCTACGACCTCAATAGCCGCGAAACGCTCGAGACACGGCTCGGTGTCTTCGCCAACTTCCAACCACGCATCCCCGAAAAATTCCGCGACGCCAAGTACGTCTTCCTCGGCAACATCGATCCGGAGCTGCAGCTCAACGTCCTCGATCAGGTAAAAAAGCCCAAGCTGGTCGCCTGCGATACGATGAACTACTGGATTCAAGGCAAGAAGGATCTGCTGCTCCAGCTGCTGCGGCACATCGACATCCTGATGGTGAACGATTCGGAAGCGCGCGAGCTCTCGGGCGACTGGAACATTTATCGGGCGGCGCACTGGATACTCGGACGCGGCCCCAAGATGGTCGTGATCAAGCAGGGCGAGCATGGCGCGCTGCTCGTGGATCCCACGACGATGTTCAAAGTCCCCGCGTACCCGCTCCAGGAAGTGTTCGACCCCACCGGCGCCGGCGATGCATTCGCGGGCGGATTCATGGCGCACGTGGCGCGTACCGGCGATCTCGCGTTCGCGAACCTGCGCCGGGCGATGGTCTACGGGTCGGCCCTGGGATCGCTCGCCGTGGAAGCCTTTGGCGTCCAGCGGCTCGAGCGCATCACCCTGCCCGAAGTGCAGGGCCGCGTCAAAGCCTTCCGTGACCTGGTGCACTTCTCCCTGGATGGTGAGGAGTGAGCAAATACGCCGCCGCCGGTGTCTGGCTCGATACGGCGGAAGAGGCAAAGCGGCGCATCGCCGAGCTGGTGCGGGCGACGCGCACGTCGCTCGCGCGCGGCGCCGTCGGTGGGTTTGGCGGCATGGTCCGCGTGCCCGAGGGCTACAAGAAGCCCGTCCTGGTGATGTCGACCGACGGCGTCGGGTCCAAAGTGCTCGTCGCCGCCGCGGCGGGGATTCACGACACCGTCGGTGAAGACCTCGTGAATCACTCGGTCAACGACATTCTGGTCCACGGCGCCGCGCCGCTCGCTTTTCTCGACTACATCGCGACGGGAAATCTCGTGCCGGAGATCGCAGCACAGATCGTCGGCGGCGTGGCCCGCGGCTGCCGCGCGCACGAGATGACCCTGGCCGGCGGCGAGACGGCGCAGATGCCGGATCTGTACCAGCCGGGCCACTACGACCTGGCGGGCTCGATCGTCGGCGTGGTGGAGGAAGACAAGGCGCTGCACGGCGATCGTGTGACCGCCGGCGACCAGCTCATCGGCTACGCATCCACCGGGCTGCACACCAACGGCTACACCCTGGCCCGCAAGATCGTGTTCGAGTCGATGAAACTCGGCATCGACGATCCATTCCCCGAGACGGGGCAGTCGGTGCGGGAGGTGCTCCTGGCCGTGCATCGCAGCTACGCGCCGGCGCTGCGGCCGCTGCTCGACGACGTGCACGCGCTGGCACACGTGACCGGCGGCGGGATTGCCGGCAACCTCGTGCGGGTACTGCCGCCCGGCGTCGAGGCGGTCGTGGACACGGGGAGCTGGCCGTGGCCGCCGTTGTTCCGGGTGCTGATGCGCGCCGGCAAGGTGAGTCGCGACGAGATGCGGCGCGTGTTCAATCTGGGAGTCGGGATGATCGCGTTCGTCGGGCGCGACGACGTCGAGACGGCCATGCGCGCGGCCTCGCGCGCGCAGGTGCAGGCCTGGCTCATCGGAGAGGTGCGCGCGGGCAGCAAGCCTGTGGTGCGGTTTGAAGAGAGATAACGGGGCCGAGCTGGCGGCGATGCGACACGCGCTCGAGCTCGCGTGGCGCGGATGGGGTCGCGTGTCCCCCAATCCGCTCGTCGGCGCGGTGGTGCTGCGCGGCGACGAGACGGTCGCGGAAGGATGGCACGCCGAATTTGGCGGCCCGCATGCCGAGCTCGCCGCGCTGCACGCCGCGGGCGAGAAGGCACGCGGAGCGACGCTGGTGGTCAGCCTCGAACCGTGCGCGCATCACGGCAAGACGCCGCCGTGCACCGATGCGATCCGCGCGGCCGGTGTCCGGCGCGTCGTCGCCGCGGTGCGCGATCCCGATGCGGAAGCGCGCGGCGGTGTCGAAGTGTTGAAGCGCGCCGGTATCGAAACGCAGATCGGCCCGCTCACCGAAGAAGCTGCCGCGCTGAACGCGCCGTTCCTTTTTACTCGGCAACAGACCGACCGCCCCTTCGTGGCCCTCAAGCTCGCGACGTCGATCGACGGCCGCATCGCGGACGCGGGCGGCCGCTCGCAATGGATCTCCGGACCCGAGGCGCGCGATCACGTCCATTGGCTGCGCGCGGGATTCGACGCGATCGCCGTGGGTGGCACTACGGCGCTGATGGACAACCCGCAGCTCACGGCGCGCGGGCTCACTCCGCGCAAACCTCCCGTGCGCATCGTCTTCGACCGGCGCGCGATGCTCAACCTCGGTGTGTCGCTGGTTCAGACGGCGCGCGAAGTGCCGACCTGGGTCATGGCATCGCCCGAGGCGCCGATTTCGAACGTGTCGGTGCTCGAGGGAAACGGCGTGCGCGTCTTCCGCCCCGAGACCCTGGCGCAAGCGTTCGCGCAGCTGCGGCTCGCCGGGATCCAGTCGTTGTTATGTGAGGGCGGGGGAGCACTCGGCGCCAAGCTGCTGGCCGAAGGCCTGGTGGATCGTCTCTACTGGGTGCAGTCGCCGGTGTGGCTCGGTGAGGGTGCGGTGGCCGCTTTTGCCGGGATTCCGGCATCTCCGCTCGCCGACGCGCCGCGCTGGGTGGTCGTGGAGCGGCGTCCGCTGGGCTCTGATACATTATTGGTCTTGGATCGGCGGCTATGTTTACCGGAATCGTAGACGCGGTCGGCAGGATAAACGCGGTGCGCGTCAACAACGGCGTGGAACTGCGTGTAAAGGCGTCATACAAAGGCGTGAAGAGGGGCGAGAGCATCGCGGTCAACGGCGCCTGCTTGACCGTCGCGAAGGTTGTGAAGGGAGCCTTTACCGTTCACGCTGTGGAGACGACGCTCGGCAGGACCCTGATCCGCGAGTGGCAAAAGGGTCGAGCCGTCAATTTGGAGCGTGCGCTGCGAGCCGGCGACCGGTTTGGTGGGCATTTCGTGCAGGGCCATGTCGACGGCGTGGGCACGGTGGAAGGAGTCGCCGAAGTCGATGACGCGATGCTCGTGGATATTCGCGTCCCGCCCGAAGTCGCGGAGACGACGGTGCTCCATGGTGCAGTCACGGTGGATGGCGTGAGCCTCACCGTGAACGCGCTCGCAGAGGACAGAATCGTGCAGGTGTCGTTGGTACCGTTCACGCGCGAGCATACGACATTGGGAAAGCTCGCGAGCGGTGATCGGGTGCACGTCGAGGCCGATGTTCTTGGAAAGTACGTGAGGCAGCTATGTCGTTCAGCGCAGTAGAACAAGCGATTGCGGATATTCGCGCGGGCAAGCTCGTCATCGTAGCGGATGACGAGCGGCGCGAGAACGAGGGAGACCTGATCGGCGCCGCCGAAAAGGTTAGCCCCTCGATGATCAACTTCATGGCGACGCACGCCCGCGGGCTGATCTGCATGCCGCTGACGCCCGACCGCTGCCACGCCCTCGGCCTGCCGCAGATGACCGAACACAACAGTGAATCGCACGAGACCGCGTTCACGGTCAGCATCGACGCGGCGGCGCGGTTCGGCGTCACGACGGGAATCTCGGCCGCGGACCGCGCCGCGACGGTCCGCGTCGCGATCGACCCCGCGACGGTGCCGAGCGACCTGCGGCGCCCCGGCCACATCTTCCCGTTGCGCGCGCGTCCCGGTGGCGTGCTGCAGCGCGTCGGCCAGACCGAAGCGAGCATCGACCTCGCACGGCTCGCCGGGCTGTATCCCGCCGGCGTCATCTGCGAGATCCTCAATGCCGATGGCTCGATGGCGCGCCGCCCCGACCTCGAACGGTTCGCCAAAAACCATGGGCTGACCTTCATCACGGTCGCCCAGCTCGTCGCCTACCGCCTGAAGCACGAGCGCTTGGTCCATCGCGTGGCCGAGGCCCGGCTCCCGACGCCCTTCGGCGAATTCCGGATCATCGGCTACCGCAACGACGTGGATGAAGCGGAGCACATTGCGCTCGTGCACGGCGATGTCGCAGGAAAGCAGCAGGTCCTGGTGCGGATGCACTCCAAGTGTCTGACCGGCGACGTCTTCGGCTCGGCGCGCTGCGACTGCGGCTGGCAGCTGCACAGCGCGATGCGGATGATCGCGGAGGCGGGCGCCGGAGTCGTCGTCTATCTCGATCAGGAGGGACGCGGCATCGGTCTCTTGAACAAGCTCAAGGCGTACGAGCTTCAGGACCAGGGCCACGATACCGTCACCGCGAACGAGAAGCTCGGCTTCAAGCCCGACCTGCGGAATTACGGCATCGGTGCGCAAATCCTGCTCGACCTCGGCTTGTCTTCGATCCGCGTCCTGACGAACAATCCGATGAAGCTGGTGGGCCTCGAAGGCTACGGACTCGAGATCGTCGAGCGGCTGCCGATCGTACCGGCGCCGTCGGATGAGAATCGGGCGTACCTCGACGTCAAGCGGGACAAGCTCGGCCACTTCCTCACTCACTGATCGTGCCACACCGAGCACCCTCCGCGGCGCGCACCTCCAACCGCCAGCGGCGTGTGGCGATCATCGTGAGTCGCTTTCACGAGAACATCACCGCGAAGCTCCTCGACGGCGCGCGGGAAGCGCTGCGCCGCAGCGGCATCGCGGATGCGAACGTCGAAGTCACGTGGGCGCCGGGCGCCTTCGAGCTCCCCGTGCTGGCGGAGGCGGCGGCCGTCAGCGAGCGGTTCGACGCGATCGTGGCGCTGGGATGCGTGATTCGCGGCGAGACGCCGCACTTCGAATACGTCGCGGGTGAGACCGCGCGCGGCCTCGGCAACGTCGCGCTGGCTCATCGCATCGCGGTCGGGTTCGGCGTGCTCACCACGGAGACCGAGACTCAGGCGTTGGCGCGGGTCAGCAAAGGTGCCGAGGCGGTGCATGCGGCCCTCGAGACCGCCGACGCGCTTGAGAGGCTCGGTGCAGCGTCCCGAGACTAAGGCGCGCGCGCGCGCGCTCCAGCTGCTATACGCGTGGGAGCTTTCCGGCGGACCGACGATTGAGACCGTGGTCGCTCGTGTCGCGGTGATCTACGGCGGCGCGCCGAAGGGTTACGATCGCGGCGCCGATCTTGCCGCCAAGGCCATCGCCGGGCTCCCCGAATTCGATCGACGAATCGCGGATGCCGCGGAGCACTGGCGGCTCGAGCGCGTGGGCGTCGTGGAGCGCAACATCCTCCGACTCGCGCTCGCCGAGCTCGACGAGGCGTCCACGCCGTCCCGCGTCGTCATCGATGAGGCGGTGAAGCTCGCCCACTGGTTTGCCGGATCGCGTGCGCCCGGCTTCATCAATGGCGTGCTCGATACGGTGGCGCGTGAGACCGGCGCGCTGTGAGAATTCTGCTCGTCAACTGGAACGATCGGGAGAATCCTCAGGCCGGTGGCGCCGAAATCCATCTCCACGAGCTGTTCGGTCGGATCGCCAAGTGGGGGCACGACGTCCGCCTCATCGCGAGCGGCTGGCCCGCCTGTGTGTCCCAGGTTCTGGTGGACGGGATCCACGTCACACGCATCGGTGGTCGACACAGCTTCGCCGTGAGCGCCCGCGGCGCAGTGCGGCGGGCGCTGCGCGAGACGCCGTTCGACGTGGTCGTCGAGGACATCAACAAGGTTCCGCTCTTTCTTCCGACGCTGACACGGCTGCCGTTCGTGGCGATCGTGCCACATCTGTTCGGAACCACGGCGTTCGCCGAGGCCAGCGTTCCCATCGCGACGGTGGTATGGGCGGCGGAGCGGCCGATTCCCTGGGTGTACAAGAACGCGGGATTTCACGCCATTTCCGAGAGCACGCGCGACGATCTCGTGCGGCGAGGCGTGCCGAGTCAGCACGTTGTCGTGATTCATCCAGGCGTAGATTCCACATTGTATCGGCCTGACCCGGCTACGCCGCACGCCGAACGCCCAACGTTCTTGTACCTGGGCCGATTGAAGCGTTATAAAGGAGTGGAATTTGCGATCCGTGCGGTTGCCGCCGCGCGTACCGCACGCCCCGACATTACGCTGGACATCTGCGGCCAAGGCGACGATCGGCCCCGGCTCGAGCGGCTGGCTGCCGAACACCGGGTGAGCGACGCGGTCCGATTCCTGGGTTACGTGCCGGAGGAGGAGAAGCGGCGCTTGTTGCGCCGTGCCTGGGCGGTCGTATTCCCGAGTCCAAAGGAGGGATGGGGTATCACGAACGTCGAGGCCGCCGCCTGCGGCACGGCGGCGCTGGCCTCGGACAGCCCAGGGCTACGGGAGTCGGTGCAGAATGGTGAAACGGGCTATCTCGTGCCGCATGGCGACGTCTTGGCGCTCACCGACCGGATGCTGGCGCTGGCCGCCGATCCGTCGTTAGTGGAGCGGCTGGGGCACG
>QHUF01000332.1 GCA_003221075.1 Gemmatimonadota bacterium | reverse complement strand
GCCGCGATGTTCGAGAGCGGTCCATTGACCCGCCACTGCTCGGGTGCGTGGGGATCCACCGTCACCCGCGTGCGGAGCTGCTCGGGACGCACGTGGACGCGCCAACTCTGCGCATAGCCGATGAAGAAGCGTTGCTCGGGCGTGTAGCCGTCGATCAATCCGGGGCGCCCGTTCCGCGCCAATCTGGTTTCGAGCGCGTCGTAGGCGACGAGCAAGCCGCCCCAGTCGGCGATGTTTTCGCCCTCGGTGAGCTTGCCGTTGACGTGGAAGGTGTCAACCTGGATGTACTCGTTGAATTGGCGCTCCACCAGCGCCGCCTGCTCGGAGAAGTGCACGGAGTCGGACGGCTGCCACCAGTCGCGCAGATTGCCGCGGGCGTCGTAGTGCCGGCCTTCGTCATCGAAGCCGTGCGTCAGCTCGTGTCCTGCCCAGCTGCCACCCAGCGAGCCGTAGTTCGCGCCGTCGTCTGCGCTCGGGTCGAACGTCTGCGGCATGAGCGCACCGGCGGGGAACACCATCTCGTTCTTTGACGCATCGTAGTAGGCGTTGACGGTCGGAACGGTGATGCCCCATTCGGTGGTATCGACGGGCGTGCCGGGCCGATTCACGGTGCGTTGCCACTCGAAGGTATTCGCCTGGGCGACGTTCAGCACGAACGGTCCTTCGGACATGCGAAGCCGCGCGTAATCCCGCCAAATGTCCGGGTAGCCGACCTTCTTGCCCATGCGCGCCAGTTTGTCGAGCGCCTGGGCCCGGGTGGAATCGGACATCCAGGTGAGATCCAGCAGCCGCTCGTGAAACGCCGCCCGGATGTCGTCGATGACCGCGCGGGCGCGCGCCCGCGCCTCGGGCGGGAACGTCTTCGCGACGTACGCCTGGCCCAGCGCCTCGCCCAGATCACCGTCGGCTTCGCGCAGGCACCGCTTCCAGCGGGGGAGCAGCGCGCGGGCGCCGCTGAACCGCGACCGGAACGCAAAGTCTTCTTGCACGAACGGCGTCGAAAGCCACGGCGCCGCCGCGGAGATCGCGTGGGACTTGAGGTAGGCACGCCAGGTAGAGAGTGGTGTCGCCTGGAGCAGCGAGTCGACGCGTCGCAGGAATTGCGGCGCCGCCACATTCACTTTGGTGACGGGCACCCGGACACCGATCGCGCGGAAGTACGCCGGCCACGCGAGCCGCGGCGTCAGCGCGGCGAGCTGGGCGCGAGTCATCGGGTGATCGGTTTTGGACGGATCGCGGCGTTCGACGCGTGTGAGCGCCGCCTGCGCAAGCGCCGTCTCGAACCTCAGCACTTCGGCGGCGTCGCGCTCGGCCAACGCGGAATCCTGGCCGACCAGCCGAAACAGCTTCGCGGTGTGCGACACGTACGCCTCGCGTGTGGAGTCCGACGCGGCTCCCTGCGCCACGTAGTAGTCCCGATCGGGGAGCCCGAGACCGCCCTGATAAAGCAACGTGAGGTAGTGCGCCGCGTCGTGCGGATCGACGTCCGGCGAATAGCGGAACGTGACATTGGCGCCGAGCACCTGAAGCTTTGCGATCTCCGGCAGCAGCTGCGTGCGCGTCGTCACCGAATCGATGCCCCGTAGCCACGACCGGATCGGCGTGGCGCCCGCGGCTTCGATCGCTGTCGAATCCATGCACGTCGCGTAGAACGTGCCGAGTTTGCGCGGCGTGCTGGTGGGCGGGAAGCTGCTGCGCTTGGCCGCGGCGTCCTCGAGGACGGACCGCACCACCAGCTCGTTGCGGTCGCTCATGTCGCGCGTGACGCCGGACGACGAGTACGCTGCAGGAATCGTGTCGTGCGCGAGCCACGCGCCGTTGGCGAACTGGGAGAAATCCACACACGCCGCGGCCGTCGTATCGATCCAGCGCACGTCGACGACCTTGAGCGGCGGCCACTCGGCGCTCGCCGTGGCTGGCGTCTGACCCAAGACGATGGTCGGAGTGTTGCGCGCGTACAACAATTACGTGAGTCGGCGCGAGCCACTTGAACCTGGTCGATGGTCCGAGTGTAGGATTCGTGTGTGACTGAACGCCTACGCATTGGAGATGTGGCCGTCCGCAGTGGCGTGACGCGCGATGCGGTCCGCTTTTACGAGCGATCTGGTTTGCTCGAAGAGACGGGACGCACCACGAGTCGCCATCGTTTGTACGACCCCAGCACGCTGGAGCGCATTCGCCTCGTACGACAGCTGCAGAATTGCGGTCTCACGATCGGCGACATCAAGGAAGTAATATTTCTGCGCGAGGCCGATCGCCCTGTCGCGTCGAAACGACTGAACGAGATCCTGCGCCAGCGGTTGGAGTTTCTGGAAGAGCGCATCGCCGGGATGGAGAGTTGCCGCTCGCGGCTCATTGATCTACTGCGCGAGGTCGCTGCCGCGCGCTCCGCGGGATACAACGTCCTCGAGGATCTGCGGGATGTCCCGCTCGCTCCGGCCTTCCGCTTCGGACAGCGCGGCAAGGAGCCTTAGTTCAGGCAATGCCCTCAATGGGCTGCGGTCCGTCACTCACGAGGGACCGCGTCGTCGTCGTGACGAGCCGCTGCCGTTTTTCCCCCATTCGTTGCACGGCATCATCCCGCTCGCTCTCCTTCTTAAAGACCGCCGCAATCGCGCTGCCCGAGCCGCACAGACGTACCCAGATCGGCCCTGTCTCTGCCATCCGCTCGTAGAGGGTGCGGACATCGGGATGCTTGGCGAACACGATCGCCTCGAAGTCGTTGCCGCCGAGCCGCCCGATGCTGCCCCAGGTGGCGAGAGCATCTGCGTCGAGCGTCACCGGCCCCCTCGGCGGTGTGGAGGGGGAGGGAGAGCGATTCTGCTCGTCCCACCAGGCATACGCGTCCGGGGTCGCCACCTGGACCGGCGGGATCGCCACCAGCGCCGGGAGTGATGGCGGCGCCGGCATCCGGAACTGGCGCTCGCCGCGGCCCCAGGCCAGCGCGAGCGCCGCGCCGCTGGCGAAGAACGCCACATCGGCGCCGAGCCTTGCGGCGAAATGGTGTAGCTCGTGCCGCGGCACGGCATTGCCGGCGAGGGCGTTCACGGCGTGCAGCGCCGCGGCCCCATCGCTCGACCCCCCGCCGAGTCCAGCGCGCACGGGAATCCGCTTGGTCAGCTTGATCGCGACGCCGAAGCGATTGCCGGTCGCATCGAGCACCATCCGCGCGGCGCGCACGGCCAGGTTCTCGTCGCTCGGGCCGACGTCCGGGCCCTCCACCTCCAGCGTCACCCCGGAATCGGTGCGCCGTACGGTCAACTCATCCGCCAGCTCGAGTAGCGCAAACGCCGTTTCGATCTGATGAAAGCCGGATGTTTCGCGGGCGAGCACGCGCAGGAAGAGATTGATCTTGGCGTATGCGGCGACACGAACGGCCGTCACGCCGCATTTCCCCCTGCTGCGCTGCTGACTTCACGCAGCTTGAGGTGCAGGCGCGACAGCGACCACAGGCCGAGCAGCGTGATCGGCAGGAACGTCGTCAGGTGGTAGGTCAGGGCGTAGCTCACCGCGAGACTCGAGTCCACGCCGTAGAGCTGCAGCGTGACCAGCGTGGCGGCCTCGAAGACGCCAAGAAAACCGGGCGTGGAGGGAACCGCCACGCCGAACCCGATGATCCCCTGCAGCAGCAGCGCCCCCTCGAAGGGCACGGCGAGTCCAAAGGCCCGAAAGCAGACTGCAAAGGCCGCCGCATTAATGACCCATTGCACCAACGACCAGAACACGACGCCCGCGAATCGCGCCGGACTCTTGAGCACCGCGAGTCCTTCGACGATGCCGCCCGAGGCATGGACCGCGCGATCGGCGACGCGGACCGGGAGGGTGCGCTGCGCGATGCGTTCGACCAGCTTGAGCCAGCCAGTCGGCCGGTTCGCGATGTAGAGCGCAACCAGCAGCAGGACCCCGAACAGCACCGCCGTCGTTGCGGCGATCGTCGAAAGCGATCGGCCACCGACGAGCGCTTGAGCGGGGAAGGACGGCGCCGCGATCGCCACTGCCATCAGCCCCAGCATGATCAGCGCATCGAACACGCGCTCCACGACAATCGAGCCGAGCGCCGTCGTGAAGCGCACCGGCAGCTGGCGCGACGCGACGTAGGCGCGCGCGACTTCGCCCGCACGCGCCGGGAGCAGGTTGTTGGCCATGAAGCCGATCGTCGTGGCGTGCCATAGCGGCATCCAGGGGAACGGACGACCGTCGCCATCGCGCAAAATCAGACGCCAACGGATGGTGCGCACGGGGAAGGTGACGGTGGCGACGACGACGGCCAGCAGCAGCAGCCAGAAGTTGGCATGCTGCGCGTAGCTCCAGACTTGTCGGGGGTCGATCTTGTACAACACCCACACCAGCAATGCCGCACTGATGACGAGCCCAATCAGCCAGGCTCCCCGCCAGCGGTTCTTGTTACTCGGGTTCGATGGCGAGGACAACGAGATCGCAGACTTCGTC
>QHUF01000058.1 GCA_003221075.1 Gemmatimonadota bacterium | reverse complement strand
CGTCGCCGCACTGCGCGAAGCGATCCAGCACTACAAGGAAGCGCCCGCCATCGTCCGGAAACAGAAGGACACGGGGCTGTGGGGAGGGAACCTCCTGGCGCCCGCCCCAGCGAAGGCGATGGGATGGAAGGAAGTCGGCACGATCTATCAATACCGGCGGCTGCTCGAGCTGGGGTGGCCGCCCGATGCTCGCGTATTTCGGTTCGCCGATCGATTCCTCTTCCGGTTGCTGTCGAGGGACGACGATCCAACGCTCCTCGTCGAGTTCCAGCGAGCAGCCAAGACCGATCCCGGCCTGGCGCTGTGGGCGCGGAACATGGGAGCGCAAGGAGCGGCGGCGGCACTTTCGCGCGGCGCGCACCAGGACGATCCGCGCCTGCGCGGCGCGGCGCATCGCATAGCGAGCGACATCTCGATGTATCTGCGCAGCGAGACGGCGCAGAAACCATTCAAGAAGGCGCAGGGCAAGACCGTGCTCGATCCCCTTGCCTACCCACCGACGGTTTTCTCCGTCGAGATGCTCGCGTTCATGCCCGCGGTGCAACGCGAACGCGCCGGATTCCTCGAGCGACTGGCGGCCTACTTCTCGGTGCCGACGCCCAGACGGGCGTTCTTCATCCTGGCGGGAAAGAAAACCTTTCGACCGCTGTTCGAAATCCTGGGTGACCCGCTGCACGCGGACGCCCAGGGCCGGATCACCGATGTGCCCTTCGCCGTGTATTGGCTGGAGTTGCTCGCGCGGCTGGGAATCGTGCGCCAGGTGCCAAGCGCCGCGAAAGTCCTGGCCAGGCTGTACAGTGAATGCGATGACCAGGGGATCTGGAGTCCGTCCGGCCTGAGGGTCATGCCGAAATCGACGAACCCCGTGGTATATCACTACTTCCCGCTCGAGGGGCCGGGAAAGAGCCCGGCGCAACGGCAGACCGACGTCACGTTCCGCCTGGCGTTGATTGCGCGACTGCTGGGAATCCCTCTGAACGTCGTCTAGAATGGCGAGCCGTACGAATAGGTAGTAGTATTTGCTACTACAGTGGCAATTGATCTCACGCCCTTCGGCTTTACGCCCACCGAGTCCCTGGTGTACGCGACGTTGCTCCGGTTAGGCCCATCCACCGGCTACGCAGTTGCCCGAGGCGCCAGACTGGCACGCGCCAACGCCTACAGCGCCCTGGAAGGCCTCGTCTCACGGGGGGCTGCGACCCGCACGCCGCCCCCCAACAGACCGGCCCGGTATCGTCCGATCGACCCGCAGGCGCTGCTGGCGCTGCTGGCGACCCGGCAGGGAGAGGCCTTAGACCGGCTGGGGCAAGAGGTCCGCGACCTCTCGCGCCCCGGCGATCCCATGACGAGAGAGGTGGCGGGCAGTCGCGCCGTGGCGAACCTCGTGATGCAGCTCGTCGCCCGGGCCGAGCGGAGTGTAGAAGGAGTGATGGCGCTCGAGCTGTGGCGGCCGACGCTCCCGGCGTGGAGGCGCGCGGCGGAACGCGCGACGATGACCGTGCGCGCCCGCGGTGGCATGCCGCCGGACGCCCCATCCTGGCTCGAGCCCGCGTCTGAGGGCGGTCTCGAGGCTACAGCACTTCTGATCGATGACGCACAGCTGGTCATGACCTCGGGTGAAGGGGAGAGCATCGCCGGCCTCTGGACCTCGCACCCGTTGGTCGTGCTCCTCGCTCGGCGGGCGCTACGGACCCTATCGTGACATCCCACCGGGCTCTGGTGTGCATCGTTCTGCTCGCGAGTGCGTGCTCGGCGGCACCGATCCCGGAATCACAGCAATATCCCGCCGGCACTCCGTTTCGCGCGCAGTACCGAACCGTCGATAGCACGCGGCTGCGCCTGATCGACACCGGAAACGGCACGCCGGTCGTTCTGATTCACGGGTTCGGCGCGTCGTTGTACGGCTGGCGGTATCAGCTGCCGCCGCTCGTCGCCGCGGGGTATCGCGTCGTAGCAATCGACAATCGCGGTTTCGGATTCTCCGATAAGCCGGCTCACGGGTATACCAATGCGGCGTACGCACACCTCGTAGTGTCGTTGCTCGACTCGCTCGGCATTGCGAGTGCCGTACTGGTCGGTCATTCGATGGGCGGCGCGATCGCCGCGGAAGTTGCGCTGAACTACCCGGATCGGGTCCGCGGCCTCGTGTTGATCGACGCGGCCGGGTATGGCGTGCGCTGGCCTGGCGTACTGAAGGTGGCGCGCTGGCGGTTCGTGGGAGCGATAGCGACATCGTTTCGCAGTCGTTGGGTCACAGGTCGCGTCCTGCGGTCGACATTCGCCGATCCCACGAAGGTCACTGAAGCGGATGTCGATCAGTACTACGCTCCGGTTCCCGATCCGGCCTATGGGCGCGCCTTGCGAGGCGTGCTCCGAGAGTTCAGGTTCGACAGTCTTGGCGGGCGCCTGAGCCGTGTGCAAGCGCCCACGCTGATTCTCTGGGGCGACGCGGACCGGTGGATCCCGCTGCGGGACGGCACGCGGTTCGCGCATGAGCTGCCGCGCAGCGAGTTCGTCGTGCTCACGCGCACCGGACACGACGCGGCCGATGAATCGCCCGAGCAGGTGAATCGCTATCTGTTGGACTACCTCAAGGAAGGTCTATCCCGTATTCCGGAGAACGTCGCATGGTCATCGCCCTCATCGCAGTCCTGGCATTCCAGCAACCGGTAGACTCCGCGTACACTGCCAAAATCCGTGAGCTGACGACCGAGCCGCGCTTCAACACCGAGCTCACGGACCATCTCCCCACCGACTCCCGAGTCCCGAGTCCCCTGAAGGTCCTGGGCTATGTCCCGGGTACCGTCGGCCGGCTCTCCTACGTCGCCGACATCACACGCTACTTCCGCGCGCTCGACGAGGTATCCCCGCGCGTCAAGGTGTTCGACCTCGGCAAGAGCGATGAGGGACGGCCGATGATCGTGGCGGCCATCGCCGACTCGGCGACGATCGCGCAGCTCGACCATTATCGCGACATCACCGCCGCGCTCGCTGACCCCAGGCGCCTGACAGGCGACTCGGCGCAGCGGCTGATCGCAGCGGGCAAGCCGATCTACTATGCGACGGGGTCGATTCACTCGCCCGAGACCGGCTCGCCGGAGATGCTGATGGAACTGGCCTACCGGCTGACGGTCGAGGAGACCCCGTTCATCAGACAAATTCGCGACAGCGTGATAACACTTATCACGCCAGTGACCGAGGTGGATGGGCGCGACAGGATGGTCGACGTCTACCGCTACCGCAAAGCGAACAAGAACATCGCCCCGGGCCTGATCTATTGGGGCAAGTACACGGCGCACGACAACAACCGCGATGGGATCGCCATGTCGCAGGTGCTGACGCGCACTATGATGCACGCGTTCTTCGACTGGCATCCCACGGTGCTGCACGACCTGCACGAGTCGGTGCCTTTCCTCTATACGTCGACCGGCACCGGTCCGTACAATCGCGAGCTCGACCCGATCGTGATCAGCGAATGGAATGAGCTCGCCTTCCAGGAAATCACGGCCCTGACGACTCGGGGTCTGCCCGGCGTGTGGACGCACGATTTCTACGACGGCTGGACACCTAACTACATGTTCTGGGTAGCGAACGGCCACAATGCGATCGGCCGGTTCTATGAGACGTACACCTCGCGCGGCGCCGACTGCCACACCGTGAAGCTCCCCGACCGGCAGACGTCGGTCGAATGGTTCCGCCCCAACCCGCCGCTCAACGGGGTGCGGTGGTGTATTCGCAACAACATCAATTACCAGCAGTCGGCGCTGCTCATCGCGCTGAATTACATGGCGCGCAACGGTCATCGCTATCTCGACCAGTTCTACCGCAAGGGCGTGCGCGCCATCGAGCGCGGGCATGCGAAAGACGGCCCGAACGCGTTCCAGATCCCCGCGAGCCAGGCGAGGCCGGTCGAGGCGGCCAATCTCGTCAACCTGCTCCGCTTTCATGGCATCGAAGTGCGTCGCGCCGATAAGCCGTTCAAGGCCGGCGACGCGGACATCGCGGCGGGCGATTACGTCGTGCTGCTCGACCAGCCCTACGGGCCGCTCGCAAAGAGCTACTTCAGCATACAGGACTACGGGCCTAACGATCCAACGCCGTACGACGACACGGGCTGGACGCTGCAGTACGTGCGCAACGTCGCGCTGCGGGCGATCAACGACACCGCAGTGCTGCATGGCCCGACGACGCTGCTGTCCGCCGATGCGCGAGTGAAGGGTGAAGTCACGGGCTCGAGCGGGAGCACGACGTACCTGATCGCGCCCACGACGGAGAGCGGACTGATTCAGTTCCGTCTCGCGTTGCGTGACGTGCGGATGTGGGCGAGCGAGGATTCGTTTACGGTCGCGCAACGCGCCTGGGGTCGGGGCACGACGATCATTCCGGCCGTGGCGGGTCTGGAGAGACGGATCCGGCCGGCCGCGGAGTCTCTCGGACTCAGCGTCGTCGGCGTGGCGAACGCGCCGCAGGTCACGCGGCACGAGCTCGACCTGCCCGTACACGTACTTGAACGTCCAACAACTCAATCGGCGTGACCTGCTGCGGCAATTCAATGTGCTCGTGCTGCCGTTCGTCTCGAACAACCCGCAGCAGATCGTGAACGGGCTGCCGATGAACGGGCCGCCGATTCCGTGGCGCCGCACCGCGACCACCCCCAACCTGGTCGGCCCGGATTCGACCGACGACGTACGGCCTGGCATCGGACTCGAGGGGATGGCCGCGTTGAATCAATGGATCGCCGCGGGCGGCGTACTGATCACTGAGGGTGGCACGGCGGGGATTTTCACCGAGTATGGCGTCGCGCGCGGCGTCGACATCGCGCCTGCCAAGCAGCTGCGCGCGACGGGCGGGATCTACCGTGCCGTGATGAAGGATCCGCGCAGTCCCATCGCCTACGGGTACCCGGATACGCTGGCGGTCTACTTCAATCAGCAACCTCTCTTCCAAGTGGATACGAGCACCGACGTTCCCGAGGATCAGGACGCCGACCTCACCGCCCAGCAGGCACGGACGCGGCCGCGCGTTGTGTTGAGCTTCCATCAGAAGCGCGATTCGTTGCGGCTGTCGGGACTGTTGGTCAACGGCGAGGAGCTGGCGGGACGGCCGGCAGTCATCGATGCGCCGGTCGGCCAGGGACACGTCGTGCTGTTTGCCATCAGACCATTCTGGCGGTGGGAGACACAGGGAAGCTTCGCGCTCGTGTTCAATGCGATTCTGAACTGGAACGACTTGGGGGTTGCCTGGCCGGCGGCGCCAAAGCCGACCATGCGGACAGTGGCGGGGCCAGACGAAGGGCCTTAGATTTCATCAACCAAACGGTTGATGAAATCAGCCCATGCCACCTAAGCTAAGTAATGATAGAGCATTACGAATCGTCGCGGCCGCCCGCGAAGAGTTTGCCAGGCGTGGCTTCGCGGGCGCCCGAGTCGAGCAGATCGCCCGCCGAGCGGGCGTGAACAAGCAGCTGCTGTTCTACTACTTCCACTCCAAGCGCGGCCTCTTCCAGGCTGTGCTCGCACAATCAGCCGGCGAACTGGAGACCGCGTTGGCGGAATTGTCGTACCCGGCGGGAGGGCCGCTCGAGCGGCTCCGGCTCACGCTCGCCGCGCAGTTCGAGTTCCTCGCGAGAAACCCGCAAATCGTCGCGCTGCTCGGTCAGGGAACGCGCTCGGGCGGTGGTGCGGCCTTTGCGCCGGCGATCAATCGGCTGGTCGTGTTGCTGGCCGAAGGCCAGGGGCTGGGCCAGGTGCGAGACGATGTCGACCCGCACCTGGCTGCCGCACAGGCTTTGATCCTGATGGTGGGCTATCTCAGCATGGAAGCTGTGATTGCCACGAGTGCCCCCCCACTCGGCGCCGACGAGCCATCGCTCCGCGAGCGCTGGCGCGAAGCGGCGGTCGACCTAGTGGTTGCCGGCGTGAGCGCCAACTAGCACCGGCGCTTCCGTTTCGAAGATCAGGTGGCCCGCTTCGAAACGGGCCCCCCGCAGGGCCAGGCTCACCACGTCACCCAGCTCCTCCACCAGATGGACGTCGAGTGTTTTCCGCACTTCCTCGGGCAGATCGTCGAGATCGCGCTCGTTATCCTTGGGCAGAATCACGGAGTTGATCCCCGCCCGCACGGCGCCGAGCACCTTTTCCTTGACCCCGCCGATCGGCAGCACGCGGCCACGCAGTGTGATCTCTCCCGTCATCGCAATGTCGTGGCGGGCCGGGCGGCGCGAGAGTGCCGAAACGAGCGCGGTCGCCATCGTCACGCCTGCGGAGGGCCCATCCTTGGGAATCGCGCCCGCCGGCACGTGTACGTGAATGTCCGTATCGACGAACGCTCCCTCGGGGATGCCGAGCAATTCCGCATGCGACTTCGCATACGTGAGTGCGGCGCGGGCCGACTCCTTCATGACGTCGCCGAGCTGCCCGGTCAGGAGCAGTTCGCCCTTGCCGCGCATGACGCTCGCCTCGACGAACATGATGTCGCCACCCACGGGCGTGTAATACATGCCGGTCGCCACGCCGACCTGGTCCTCGCCGGCCATCCGCTCGGGATGCACCTTCGGCCGCCCGATGAGTTCGGGCACGGCCTTGGGGCTGACAGTCACTTTCTCCGCCACGCCGTCCGCGATCTTTCGAGCCACCTTGCGGCCGAGCTTGCCGATCTCGCGCTCGAGCTGGCGAACACCAGCCTCGCGGGTGTAGCTCGCGATGATCTCGCTCAAGGCGTCGTCGGTGAGCGTCAACTGACCGCTACGCAGACCGTTCTCGGTCAGCTGCCGGGGAACGAGATACCGTTTGGCGATCTCGAGCTTCTCGCGCTCGGTGTAGCCCGCGAAGTTGACCGTCTCCAGTCGATCAAGCAGCGGAGCGGGGATGCTCTGCAGGAAGTTCGCGGTTGCGATGAACAGCACTTCCGAGAGGTCGAACGGCACGCCGAGATAGTGGTCCGTGAACGAGTCGTTCTGCGCCGGATCGAGCACTTCGAGCAGCGCGGCGGCCGGGTCGCCCTGGAACGAAACGCCCAGCTTATCGACTTCGTCGAGCAGGAAAATCGGGTTCTTCGCGCCTGCCTGCTTCATCCCCTGGATGATGCGGCCCGGCATCGCGCCGACGTAGGTGCGCCGGTGGCCGCGAATATCGGCCTCGTCCCGGGCGCCACCCAGCGAAATGCGTACGTACGGCCGGCCCATCGCACGCGCGATGGACTTGGCGATCGAGGTCTTGCCGACGCCCGGCGGTCCGACGAACAGCAAGGTCGGTGCGCGCGCGGCGCGGTCGTCCTCGTTCCCGGGGGCTTCTTCTTTCGGCTCTTGCTGCTTCCGCAGCTGCCGGACCGCGAGGAACTCGAGCACCTGGTCCTTCACGTCCTGCAGGCCGTAGTGATCCTCCTCGAGGATCTTTGCGGCCTGTTTCAGATCGAGCGACTCTTCGGTGCGCTTGTTCCAGGGCAGCTCGGCGACGGTCTCAAGGTACGTGCGGATGACTTGCGCTTCCATCGATTCGCGCCCCGCGCGCTCCAGCCTCGCTAGCTCGCGGTCGACTTCCTTGCGAGCCGCCTCCGGCAAGTCGAGCGCATCGAGACGCTTCTTGAGGTCGTCGGCCTCAGCCGCCTCTTCCTCTTCTCCCAACTCCTTCCGAATCGCCTTCATTTGCTCGCGCAGCAGCATCTCACGCTGGCGTTCGCCGAGCTCTTCCTGGACCTGCGATTTGATGTCTTCCTGCGCGTCGACGACGGCGATCTGGCGCTGCACGTGAACGAGCACACGACGCAGCCGGTCCTCCACCGCGAGGGCTTCCAGCAGCTGCTGGCGCTCCAGCGATTGGATGTCGAGATGGCCAGCGACGAGGTCGGCGAGGGCGCCGGGGTCGCTGACACCCTGCAGCACCTGCTGCACGACTTCCTTGGGAAGTCCCGACTTCTGTCCCAGCTCCGCGGCACGCTCGCGAACTTCACGATGCAACGCTACGAACGCGGCATCCTTCTCATTAAGAGGAGGGAGATCCTCGGCCTCGCGAACGGTCGCTTCGAGATAGCCGTTGGTCTCGCTGTAATGCACGGCCGTCCCGCGGCTTTCGCCGTGCAGGATCAGCTGTACGCCCCCCAGATTGCGCTGCACCTGGCTGATGCGCGCGATCGTTCCGGTCGTATAGAGTACGCCGGGCGTGACTTGGTCGATATTCTCTCTCTGCGCGACCGCAAACACCTTGCGGTCGGGGTTTTTGAGGGCGGCTTCAATGGCGCGCAATGTGGCAGGACGGCCCGCGCCAATCGGCGACGCGACGCCCGGAAACAGCACGGCGTCGCGCAACGGCAGGACGGGCAAACTCATCCGGTCTGACATGGACTCTCCAATGCTAAGTTTCGTGAACTACGGTTTGGGAAGCAGAACGCACCGTCTATGCCACGAAAAAACGCCGTCTACGGCAGGTCCGTTCCTCCTAGCGCCGCCAAAGCGGCGCGTGACTGCCAACACGACGCGTCCAGACTGTGTTGCAAGGCCGCATGGATGCGGCTAAATCTTAGTCCACGAATGGATTGCAAAACGGCATGAGCGATCTGTTGGCGCAGCGGCTGAGTCAGGCCCTTGGCTCTTCCTTCACGCTCGACGGGGAGATCGGCCGCGGCGGCATGGGCGTCGTCTATCATGCCCGCGATGAGCGGCTCAAGCGGGCGGTGGCAGTCAAGGTGCTCCCGCCCGAGCTCGCGTTCCGTGAGGAAATCCGCATGCGTTTCCTCCGGGAAGCGGAAACGGCCGCGCGTCTGTCCCACCCGCACATCGTCCCGATTCATTCCGTCGGGGAAGGTCCCGAGGGACTCGTGTACTTCGTGATGGCCTATGTGGACGGTGAATCGCTCGCGGCGCGTCTCAAGCGCCGCGAGCGACTGCCACCTGAGGAAGCCCGGCGCATCATGATGGAAACCGCGGACGCACTCGGCGCCGGGCACGCCCTCGGCATCATCCATCGCGACGTCAAACCCGACAACATCCTGCTGGAGGGGAGCCGCGGCCGGACCGTCCTCACGGACTTCGGCATCGCCAAGGCGCTCACCTCGACGACGGGTCCGGGAACGCTGACCGCGACCGGTGTCGCCATCGGCACGCCGCACTATATGAGTCCCGAGCAGGCAGCCGGCGATCGCGAGATCGACGGCCGCTCCGACATCTACAGTCTGGGCGTCGTGGGTTACCAGATGCTCGCTGGAGAGCTGCCGTTCTCGGCGCCGACCGTTCCGGGGTTGCTGCTCAAGCAGATCACCGAACAGGCGCCCAACCTCCAGGACAAGACGCCGACCTGTCCCGATGATCTCGCCTCATGCGTCATGCGCTCGCTCGAGAAGGAGCCGGAGGCTCGCTGGCCGACCGCCGACGCGCTGCGACGCGCGCTGGAATCGCGCAGCGCGCCGCCGTACCGCCCCTCGCGACGTCCGAGCCTCAGCGCGCTGGCGCGTCCGGAAACCCGGTTGGGGGAGCCACCCGCCAGGATGTCGGGCGGTGGCCGGCCGGAGCGGCGGCGCGCGACACGGCCAAGTCCGAAGCGGGATCCGAAGAGCGATCTCACGGCCAGCGGCGAACCCCGCCTGGTCGCGAAGTTCCGCGATGGCTTCGTGTCGTGGGCGTCGGTGTGTGGCGGTTTGACATTCATCGACCTGATTACCGGCGGCGGTCTCGGCTGGTCGCTCTTCGTGACTGTCCCGTGGGGCGCCTTCGGCTTGCTCCCGCAATACATGAAGCTCTGGCAGAACGGGTATTCGTGGCGCGACGTGCTCAATCGGCCGGCAGCGCCGGACGCGCAGGGAGCGCTGCTTGGCCCACGCCGCGCGTTGCCGGCGCCCAAAGCGGACGAGTTCGGCCGCCATATCGACACGGTTCGCCTGGCACGAAACGACCGGGAAGCGATTCTCAAGATCATGGAGCGCGTCCCCGCGTCGGAGCGGAAGCTGCTCCCGGACGTGGTGGTCACGGTCGATGCGCTGCTGAAGCGAGCCGAAGACCTCGCGCGCATGCTGCACGGCATGAGCGCCGATGTGGATGACGGCGCGCTGGCTCGAATCGAAGTGCGGATTGAAGCGGTGAAGCATCATGAAGAAGGAACGGAGCGCGAACGCCAGCTCAGCCTGCTCGATCGCCAGCGCCAGGCGCTGAGCGATCTATTGACCCGGCGCCGGCGCGTCGAGGAGCAGATCGAATCGTGCGTCTTGGCGATGCAGAATGTCCGGTTCGATCTGTTGCGGCTGCGGTCGGCAGGCGTGGCGGCAGTGCTCAGCGATTTGACTAATGCCACCCAGCAGGCACGGGCGCTCTCCCGGGATGTCGATCACGTGATCGCCGCCGCGGGCGAGATCCGCGATGTGCTCAGCGCTTCTCCGGCACCCGCCTCGCCGCCCCGCGGGCAGCGCCCCCGGTCCTCGCCGTAGAGTCCTGCGTCGCCCAGCAGTCCCGGACGAGTGCCGGGCCGTTGTCCCGCTGCACGGCGAAATCCAGCAGCTCCACGAAACTCGCGGCGGCGGCTTCACACCTGCCAGCGCGCAGCGCGGCGACCGCTGCCAGCTCGCGGTAGCGCGCCGAACCGGGGCGCCGGCCCACAGCAAAACTGAGCAAACTGTCCGCCAAGGCGGGCGGGGCATCCAGCGCGATCTGTCCCAGCGCCTGGCTCAGGAACTCGCCGGGGAACGGATGGCGAAACGTGCCCTGAGCGGCGCCGAGCGCGCTCCGCGCCTGCGACACCGCCTCGCCCCAGCGAGATCCCCGCGCGGCCAGCAGCGCGAGCGCCGCACGCACTTGTCCGGTATCGGCACCTGCGGCGAGCGCTTCGCGCAGGGCCATCGCTGCCACCGGCTGGTTGCGGGCGGCGGCGAGCAGACCGCGCATCTGGAGCGCGTCAGAGGGGGCGCGGGCGGCGGGGGCCCCGCGCCGGGCAATCACCGCACCCAGCAAGGAATCGGCTTGCGCCGTGTCTCCCAGCGCCAAGCGAATGCCAGCACTGCGAATGCTCCACTCGACGACGTCCGGTTGGGCGCGGTGGGCGGCATCGAGATAGGGAAGGACCGCGGCGTCGCTGCGGCGCATGGCGAGGATGCGTAACAGTGCGAACGGCGCTGTACCGGCATCGCCCTTGCCGAGCTGGATCAGCGAATCAAAGACGGCGTCCGCGGCAGCCCCGGGGTCGAGGAACCGGCGTGCGGCGACAAACTCGAGCCGCGGCTGATTGTCGCTGTGCTCGAGGTTCGCACGCTGAATCAAGCGTGTGACGCCCGAGTCCCCCAACAGCATCCGACCGAAATACTGATCCGTATTGTCGATGCTCAGCCACTCGCGGCTCATCGCGTTCAGCTGACCGCCTGGACCCAGCAGCTGCGTCAGCCACATGCGGTCGTAGTTGATTGGCCGCGGCGACGCCAGCACCACGAGATCGGCGCTGCCTCCGAACCACACGTGCACGTGCGGAAACACCGCGCGCAGGTTCCGCACGATCCCGGCGACAATCGGAAGTGGCAGCTGGTAGAGCTGAATCCACTGACAGAAGACGCCGTCATCGGAGAGTCGGGCCCTGGCAATGCGGAAAAACTCGGGGGTGTACAACGTCGCCACCCCAGCGACCCACGGATTCGACGGCTCCGAGACGATCACGTCGTAGCGCTCGCGGTCGAGCTGGAAAGCGCTGCGCGCGTCGTCGATGACGACGCGCACGCCGGGCCGGGCAAGCACGGAGCCGTTCACCCCGACGAAGAAGCTGTCCATCCGCATGACGGACGGCTCGAGCTCGACGACTTTCAGCCGCGCTACGCTCGGCACGGCGGCAAGGACATGAGCCGTCACGCCCGTGCCATAGCCGATCACGAGCGCGGACGTCGCACCAATCCGGGCAACCGCGGGCGCAAGGCCAAGCATGACCTGCGTGTCCATGTCGCCGCGATCGGATCCGTCGACCTTGCCGCTCACGCGCAGCGATCGACCGCTCTCGCCTTCCCACACACTCACGGTCGCGTTCGGCCCCTCCCGGAAGGCGAGCTGGCGCACGCCGCGGTGCTCGAGAAACCGTTGCTGCGCGGCTTTGTCCATGCGCTGGCGCGCGTAGATCGTCGGACCCAAATCGATCAGCCGGGTGCTCCAGCCGGGGGCCGCCACTGCCGCCACCAGCGTGAGGGTCCCCAGACAGGCGGCCGACAAGACGCGTACGCGCAGCCGGCGGTCTTCCGCCGACCCCTCCGCGACTCCGCGCGCGGCGAGCCAGGCGAGCACCAACGCCGCGAGTCCATTGACGACAAGGCCGACGCGCAGCGTAGCCTGGGTTCCGAGCGCAACGACAAGGACAAATCCGGTGATCACCGCCCCGAGAATGCTGCCGACGGTATTGAGCGCGTAGGCCGCGCCGACATCGGCCCCGCGTGCCGTGCGACTCCGCGCCGTGAGATCGGTGAGGAGCGGGAATGTCATGCCCATCCCGATCGCGGGAACCAGAACGACGGCGCCCACCGCCACTCCCATCAACATGAGGCGCGAGGTCGCGCTCAGATCGGGAATCTGGAAGACCGCGATGATGTAGGACGGGAGGAATCCGAAGAACACGAACAGCGCGGCGGCGCCTACACCGGTGACACCCTGCGCGAGCCCCGCGGTCGCGGCGGTCTCGGCACGGGGCGCGCTGCGCCGCGCGACGATGATGCTGCCCAGGCCGATGCCGAGCAGGAACACGAACAAGATCAGCGTGAAGGCATAGGTCGATCCGCCCACGAGCATGATCAGCACGCGCGTCCAGGCGATCTCGTTGAGCAGCGACGCGAACGCGGTGAGGGCAAGAAGCGCTAAAGCGAGGTTGTGGAGGGCAGTGGAGGTTGGTGGAGGTTGGTGGAGGTTCTCGCCGGATGACTGGGATGCTTCTACAGGCTCCTGCCGACGACCAAACCGGATCGCAATCACCCCGATTGCCAGATTGAGTGCAGCCGCCGCCCACAGCGACGCGCGTACGCCGACGAACTCGATCAGCAAAAACCCGGCGAGTGCCGTACCAGTCATTGCGCCGAGTGTGTTCAGGCCGTAGAGTCGCCCCAGCGACGGCTTGAGGAGCCCACGATCTTCGCCCGTGAGTGCACGCGTCAGGACGGGCAGGGTCCCGCCCATGAGCGTCGTTGGAATCAGGAGGACCAGTGCCGCCAGGCCAAACCGCAGCGCCACACTCGCGCCTCCGCCAAGCGCCAGTGCGCCGGCGGTACTGATGTACACCCAGTGCGCGAGACCGAGGACCAGCGGCGAGATGATGCCGAAGATGCCGATCGCGATCTCGAGCCAGCCGTACAGCACGGCGGGTTTTTGCGAGCGGTCGGCGACTCGTCCCAAGGCCCAAGCCCCGAGACCCAGACCCCCCATATACGCGGCGACGACGGTGGTGACGGATTGGATGGTGGAGCCGAATGACTGATAGAGGACGCGAACCCAGAGCAGCTCGTAAATCAGACCGGTTGCGCCCGACAGGAGAAATAGAACGCCGTATGTGAGCGCCGGCCTAGAACGCATGCAGCTCGCGCATGGCCTGCGCGAGGTCCTCCACTTGTGGAAGGATGTAGTCCTCGAGGTCGGGCGCATACCCGACGAACGTGTCGGTCGAGGCCACGCGCTTCACCGGTGCGTCGAGCCAGGGGAAGCTGCGATCGGCGATCCGGGCCGCGATCTCGGCGCCGTACCCCCACGAGAACGCATCTTCGTACGCGACGATCACCTTGTTGGTCTTCCGAACCGACGCCTCGATCGTTTCCAATCGACCGGCGACAGCGACCGCAGATCGATCACTTCCACACTGACGCCGTCCTTCTCCTCGAGCTCCTTGGCGGCGACGAGCGTGCGCTGCACGACAGCGCCATACGTCACGACGGTCAGGGCCGTCCCTTCCCGCACGACCTTCGCCTTCCCGAAGGGAATCATGAAATTCGGGCCGGGATTCGGGGCTTTGTTGTAGGTCTGACGGTAGAGGTGTTTGTGTTCGAGGAAGATGACAGGGTCGTCGGAGCGGATGGCGGTGCGGAGCAGCCCATTCGCATCCAGGGCGGTGGACGGACAAATGACCCGCAGCCCAGGAACCGACGTAAAGACCACAGCGCCAGTCTGCGAATGATAGACGGACCCACCCTTCAGGTACCCGCCGTACGTCACGCGCACCACGACCGGCGCGCTGAACGCATTGGCGGACCGCCAGCGTATGGTCGCGAGCTCGTTGCGGAGCTGATGATAGGCCGGCCAGATGTAGTCGAAGAACTGGATCTCGACGACCGGCTTGAGACCCCTGGTTGCGAGCCCGACGGCTCGACCAACGATGTTGGCTTCAGCCAGGGGCGAGTTATAGACGCGATCGCTGCCGAACTGGCGCTGCAGCCCCCATGTGACTTTGAAGACGCCGCCCTTACCCTTCACTTCCTTCAGGTATTGCTCGCGGCTGACGTCGGCGACGTCTTCGCCAAAGACGAGAATGCGCGGATCACGCGCCATCTCGTCTTTCATGCAGGCGTTGAGCAGGTCCACCATGGTGGTCGGCTCGCCAGTGAAGTGCGGATCGTCCTCGGTGTCGAATTGCTCGGAGGTAGGATCGACGTCGGGCGAATACACCCATTGCAGGGCGGTCTCGGGCTTGGGCTGGGGCGAGGCGAGCGCCATGTCGGTGGCGACTTGGATTTCTTCCTCGACTTGCGCCTTGATCAACTCGATCTCGGCCTCCGTGGCGACGCCCTCTTCGATCAGCCGCTTCGGGAACGCCGTCACGGCGTCGCGCTTGGCCTCCTCCTCGCGCTCGCGCGGCGGCTTGTAGAGGATCTCGTCGTCGGACAGGGAGTGCGAGTAGGGTCGAATCACGTGGGCGTGCACGAGCGCGGGGCCCTTGCGCTGCCGGCACCATTCCGCGGCGCGGGAGAGGGCAGCATGCGACGCGATCGGATCGCAGCCATCGACTTCCTCGATCAGCAGATTCGGGAAGTTCGCGACGAGCTTCGACACGGACCCGCCGGCGGTCTGCACCTCGATGGGCACCGAGATCGCATATTTGTTGTCTTCGATCAAGAACAGCACCGGCAACTTTAGATTGCTGGCGCTGTTCAGCGCTTCCCACCATTCACCTTCGCTCGTAGTGCCGTCGCCCGCGGAGCAGTAGACGATTTCGTCGCCATGGATCGGCTTGTCCTTCAGGTCGCTGCGGTCATAGCGGAGCCAGGCTTCGGCGCACCCGACGGCTTGCAGGAACTGCGTCCCCGTCGGGCTCGATTGGCTGACGATGTTCAGCTGCTTGTGACCCCAATGGGACGGCATCTGCCGGCCGCCGGAGTTCGGGTCGTCGGCGGCGCCGACGGCGGCGAGCAGCATTTCCGTCGGCGTCATGCCGAGCGTCAGACAGAGCGCCCGGTCTCGGTAATAGGGATAGAACCAGTCGTAGGAGGGGCGGAGCACTTTCCCGGCCGCCACGAGGACGGCCTCATGGCCGGCGCCCGAAATCTGGAAAAAGATCTTGTTTTGCCGCTTGAGCTGGATCTCCTTGTCGTCGAGGCGCCGCGACAGAACGATCACGCGATAGATATCGAGCAGGTCTGCTTTGGAGAGCTTAGTCGAAGGCTTCGCTGCCTTGGGTGCAGCGCGCGCTGGAGTTGCCATGCTGAAAAATAGCCTACTTCAATATATTCCGTGATGGACGAAGCCGCTAAGAAAACCATCCTGCGCCACTTCCCCTATGGCCTCTACGTCGTCACGGTGGCGGCGGCGGGCGAAGACCACGGCATGACGGCGAACTGGGTCATGCAGGCAGCCTTCGATCCGCCAATGGTGGTCGTCGCCCTGGAGAATACCTCCAAGACGCTCGGCATGATCCGGGACTCCCACCATTTTGCGGTCAATCTCTTACTCGCCAGTCAGCGTGAACTCGCAGGCAAGCTGGGACGCAGCTCGGAGCAGGCCCCGCAGAAGCTCAAGGGGATCAAGACCAGGCCGGCGCCGGTAGTCGTGGCGGCAGGCGTGGAGCACGACGGGGAGCCGCTCACGCTTCGCGAAGCGGGATTCAAGTATTCGGGGTGACCCGCTTCACGATTTCCGAAAAACCACCTTCCCACCCACGATCGTGAAACGTGGCTTGATGGTGCCGAGCGATTCGGCAGGCACCGCAAACGGATCGCGATCGAGCACCACCACATCCGCAAACCGCCCTGGTGCGAGCGTCCCCCAGTTCTGCTCGTTGAACGTCGCCCAGGCGTTGCCGGAGGTGTAGGCACGCAGCGCCTCTCCCACGCTGATCTTTTGCTCGGGCACCCAGCCACCAGGATTCTTGCCGTCCAGGGTGCGGCGTGTGACCGCCGCGTATACGCCGAGCATGGGGTCGAGCAGTGCGACGGTCCAGTCCGAGCCGAAGGCGAGCGGCGCCTCCGTATCGAGCAAGGTGCGGAAGGCATAGGTCGTCTTGATGCGCTGTGGCCCGATGCGCTGCTCGACCCAACGGCCGTCATCGATGGCGTGATAGGGTTGCATCGACGGCACCACGCGGCGGGCACCGAACAGCGGAATCTCCTGGGGCCGCAGATGCTGCGCGTGCTCGACGCGGAAGCGCCTGTCGCGCCTGCCGTGCGCCCTCGCAACGCTGTCGTAGATAGCCAGAATGATCGCATTGGCGCGATCGCCGATCGCGTGCACGGCGATCTGCAGGCCCGCCGAGTCTGCCGCGCCGACCCAGCTGCGCATGTCGGACTCGGGCTGGCGCATCAAGCCATAGTATCCGGCCGAGTCGGAGAACGGCTCGAAAAAGTATGCCGTGCGTGATCCCGCCGATCCGTCCATGTAGCCTTTGAGGCCTCCGATGCGCACCCAATCGTCGCCGGCGCCGTTGCGGGCGACCGTGTCGGCGACCGTCCGCCAGTCTTCGATCGGCAGGTACAAGAAGACCCGCAGGGTCATCCTGCCGGCGCGCTCCATGCGTTTATAGGCCGCGAGATTCGCCCACGAGGCCGACATGTTCGCGGTCGCGGTGAGGCCAAGCGACGCTGCATGCGCCAGGGCGCGGGCCAACGCGGAGTCCTGTTGCTCGGGCGACGGATCGGGTATGGCCGTCCGGATCAGAGCCTCGGCGTTGTCCTTGAAGACTCCTCCGCTCGTTATCTCGCCGCCAAAAGGCGCCGGGGTCGCGCTCGTGATCTTCGCCGCGCGCATCGCGGCTGCGTTCGCGAGGGCCATGTGGCCGTCCAGTCGA
>QHUF01000331.1 GCA_003221075.1 Gemmatimonadota bacterium | reverse complement strand
CACCCTCGGCGGCATTGTCGAGGTGATCGCGCTGGGCGTGCCGGTGGGGCTCGGATCGCACGTCTCCTGGGACCGGAAGCTCGATGGCCGGCTCGCGCAGGCGCTGATGTCGATCCCCGCCGTGAAGGGCGTCGAGCTGGGCCTCGGCTTCGAGGCGGCCCGCCGCAAAGGCTCGGAAGTGCACGACGAAATCATGCCCGGGTTCGCGCGCGCCACGAACCGCGCGGGCGGCACCGAAGGTGGAATGACGACCGGCGAGCCGCTCGTCCTCCGCGTCGCGATGAAGCCGATCTCCACGCTCATGTCGCCGCTCAAGACGGTGGACCTGAAGACCGGTGGGCCCGCGCAGGCGCAGTCCGAGCGGTCGGATGTGACGGCCGTCCCCGCGATGGGGGTCATAGCCGAGGCAATGTTGGCGATCGTCCTGACCGACGCGCTGCTCGAGAAATTCGGCGGGGACGCGTTGAGCGAGCTCAAGCGCAATGTCGACGGCTATCTCGCGCAGGTGCGCGTGCGAACCAACCCGATTCCCCCTCTCCGCGTGTCGGAGAGGGGGTCAGGGGGTGAGGCGTGAAGAAGCACATCGTGCTCATCGGACTGCCGGGCGCCGGCAAGAGCACGGTAGGGCGCATGGTCGCGGACAAACTGCATGCGGGATTCGTCGATATCGACACGATCTTGATTCGCAAAGAAGGCAAGCCGATCTCCATGATCTTTGCCGAGAAGGGCGAGCCGGTGTTTCGGCAGATGGAGCGCAAAGAAGTCGAGGCCGCGCTCGCGAACGAGCCCGCGGTGATCGCGCCGGGCGGTGGATGGGCCGCGCAACCGGGTGCGCTCGACGATGCAAAACCGCGCGGGTACCTCGTTTATCTGAAGGCGCGCGCCGAGGTGGCCGTCGGTCGCGCCGAGCCGTCGGGAACCCGGCCCGTTTTAATGGCAGATGACCCTTTGGCACGGATGCGCGATCTCTTCACGACGCGCGATCCGTTGTACGCCAAAGCGGATGCCACGGTCCTGACTGAAGCTAAACCTGCGGAAAAAGTCGCCGATGAGGTCGTAAAGCTTGCGCAGACGGGTGCCGGATGGTAAAGATGCGAACCCTCTACGGGTTGAACCGAGGTTGATAGGTGCCTGATAACGAAGAAGCTGTGAAAAAGCCGCGGAAGCCTCGCAAGAAGAAGGTGGAGGCTGAGGTCCAAGTAGACGAAACCGACGCCGCTCCTGCAAAGGGCGGCGCACTCGTCATTGTGGAGTCCCCGACAAAAGCGAAAACGATCGGCAAGTACCTGGGGCCGGGCTATACCGTCAAAGCGACCATCGGGCATCTGCGCGACCTGCCGAGGCGCGAGCTGGGCGTCGACGTCGACAACAACTTCGCGCCGAAATACGTCACGATTAAGGAAAAAGCGAAGACCCTGGCCGAGATCAAGAAGGCGGCCAAGGCTGCTGATCGCGTGCTACTCGCGACGGATCCTGATAGAGAAGGTGAAGCGATAGCCTGGCACGTGGCCTCGCAGTTAAATGGAAATGGAAATATCCGGCGGGTGCTGTTCCACGAGATCACCAAGGACGCAGTCGCCGAAGCGCTGTCCAACCCCCTCGACATCGATCAGCGCAAAGTCGACGCGCAGCAGGCGCGACGAGTCCTCGACCGCCTGGTCGGCTACAAGGCCTCACCGGTGCTCTGGAAGAGCATCAAGACCGGCCTGTCCGCGGGTCGGGTGCAAACCGTCGCGCTGCGGCTGATCATCGAGCGCGAGGAGGAAATCCGGAAATTTGTCCCTCAGGAATACTGGACCGTGGCCGCCGACCTGGAGAAGGATGGCCAGGCGTTCCAGGCCCGGCTGCAGAAGCTCGAGGGCCACAAGCCGGAGATCAAAACCGAAGCGGCGGCGCGCGCGATCGTCGCCGAAGTCGAAAAGCTGCCGTTTGTCGTGACGTCGGTTTCGACCGGCGAGCGCCGCCGCAAGCCCCCGGCGCCCTTTACGACGAGCACGATGCAGCAGGAAGCGGCCAAGCAGCTGGGCTTCTCGGCCGGCCGTACGATGCGGGCCGCGCAGAAACTGTATGAGGGAGTAGAAGTTGGGGATCAGGGATCGGTAGGTCTGATCACCTATATGCGTACCGATTCCGTTCGTGTGTCCGACGCGGCGATCAAGCAGGCCCGCGAGTACATCAACGCCCAGTTCGACAAGCGCTATCTACCCGACGAGCCGAACGTGCATAAAGGCGGCCGGGGCTCGAAGGTGCAGGACGCGCATGAGGCGATTCGCCCAACCGAAGTAGGTCTCACGCCCGACGATCTCAAGAAATACCTCGAACGCGACCTCTTTAAGCTCTACCAGCTGATTTGGCGGCGCTTCCTCGCCTCGCAGATGACGCCGGCGGTCTACGAAGCGACGAAAGTCGACTTCGACCTGGCCAACGGGCGCTTCCTGTTCCGCGCGACCGGCTCCCGCGTCCTGTTCGACGGCTACCACGCGCTCTACAGCGAGGCCCACGAGGCCGAAGACGCCAAGACGCTCGACAGCCTTGCGCCCATCCCGAAGCTCGCCGAGGGCGACCGGGCGACGCTGAAACAAGTGGTGCCCAGCCAGCACTTTACCGAGCCGCCGCCGCGCTACAGCGAAGCGAGTTTGGTGAAGGAGCTGGAGCGCCTGGGGATAGGACGGCCATCCACCTATGCCGCCATCATTTCCACGCTTCGAACGCGGTGGTATGCGACTGCCAAGGACCGCCGCTTTCAGCCCACGCCTCAGGGGGAGACCGTCTGGAAGGTGCTGAAGCGGTCGTTCCCGGAGGTCTTCGAGGTCGGGTTCACCGCGAACATGGAAAACGAGCTGGACAAGGTTGAAGAAGGGGATCTCGACTGGCAGGCCGTGCTGGGGGATTTCTGGCTCCCGTTCAACCGTGCGCTCGAAGCGATCGACATCAACAAGATCATCCACGAGGTGCACGACCTGTCGGGGCTGGACACGGAGAAATGTCCCAAGTGTGGCTCGCCACT